>NZ_JBHVCP010000037.1:0-81793 GCF_042803315.1 Streptomyces sp. NPDC057424 | reverse complement strand
GGCGTAAAGGGAAGGGCCCCGGTCGATGACCGGGGCCCTTCCCTTTACGCTCCTGCGTCACGCCGTCTTCTGCTCGCCCGGCCCGCGCCCCCGCGCATCCCGCGGAATCAGTGTCGGGTTGACGTTCGACTGCACGACGTCCGCCGTGATGACGACCCGGGCCACGTCCTTGCGGGACGGGACCTCGTACATCACGCCCTGGAGGACTTCCTCCATGATGGCGCGCAGGCCGCGTGCGCCGGTCTGGCGGAGGATGGCCTGGTCGGCGATGGCCTCGAGGGCCTCGCGCTCGAAGTCCAGCTCCACGCCGTCGAGTTCGAAGAGGCGCTCGTACTGCTTGACGAGCGCGTTGCGCGGCTCGACGAGGATCTGGAGCAGGGCCTCGCGGTCGAGGTTGTGGACCGAGGTGATGACCGGGAGGCGGCCGATGAACTCGGGGATCATCCCGAACTTCACCAGGTCCTCCGGCATGACCTCCTGGAACTGGTCCTTGGCCTCCATCTCGCGCTTGGAGAGGATCTGCGCGCCGAAGCCGATGCCCTTGGCACCCGCCCGGGACTCGATGATCTTCTCCAGACCGGCGAAGGCACCGCCCACGATGAACAGCACGTTCGTCGTGTCGATCTGGATGAACTCCTGGTGGGGGTGCTTACGGCCGCCCTGCGGCGGGACCGAGGCCGTGGTGCCCTCCAGGATCTTCAGCAGGGCCTGCTGGACACCCTCGCCCGACACGTCGCGCGTGATCGAGGGGTTCTCGCTCTTCCTCGCGACCTTGTCGATCTCGTCGATGTAGATGATCCCGGTCTCGGCCTTCTTGACGTCGTAGTCGGCCGCCTGGATCAGCTTGAGCAGGATGTTCTCGACGTCCTCGCCGACGTATCCCGCCTCCGTGAGGGCCGTGGCGTCGGCGATCGCGAAGGGGACGTTCAGCATGCGCGCGAGGGTCTGCGCGAGGAGGGTCTTGCCGGAGCCCGTGGGTCCGAGGAGCAGGATGTTGGACTTCGCCAACTCGATGGCGTCGTCACGGCCGTTCGCCCCGCCGTTCTCGCCGGCCTGGACTCGCTTGTAGTGGTTGTACACCGCTACGGAGAGGGCCTTCTTGGCGGCCTCCTGGCCGACCACATAGCCCTCGAGGAACTCGTAGATCTCGCGGGGCTTCGGGAGTTCCTCCCAGCGGACCTCGCTGGTCTCCGCGAGTTCTTCCTCGATGATCTCGTTGCAGAGGTCGATGCACTCGTCGCAGATGTACACACCGGGCCCTGCGATGAGCTTCTTGACCTGCTTCTGGCTCTTGCCGCAGAACGAGCACTTGAGCAGATCGCCGCCGTCACCGATGCGTGCCACGGTGTGCTTCCCCTTCGCCTGGGAGACTCCTGGACGCCGACGTCCAGCGGACTCCTGGTGCTGCCTTATGTCCGACGGTACCTTGCCGAGCCCCCCGTTCGGGCCCCCCTTGGCGCGGTTCGCTTTGACGTGGACCGTGCCAAACCATGCCAAGGGGCGGCAGACAATACAGCCTCGCGCCTCAACGCAGGCTCGAGTTGTCCATCTTCCGGGTGGTGATGACCTGGTCGATCAGGCCGTAGCTCAGCGCGTCCTCGGCCGTGAGGATCTTGTCGCGCTCGATGTCCTCGCGGATCTTCTCGATCGTCTGCGTGGAGTGCTTGGCCAGCATCTCCTCCAGCTGCGAGCGCATCCGCAGGATCTCGTTGGCGGCGATCTCCAGGTCGGACACCTGGCCGCGGCCCGTCTCGCTGTAGGGCTGGTGGATCAGCACACGCGCGTTCGGCAGGGCCATGCGCTTGCCCGGAGTACCGGCGGCCAGCAGGACGGCGGCGGCGGAGGCCGCCTGGCCCATGCAGACCGTCTGGATGTCCGGCTTCACGTACTGCATCGTGTCGTAGATCGCCGTGAGCGCCGTGAAGGAGCCGCCGGGGCTGTTGATGTAGACCGAGATGTCACGGTCGGGGTCCATCGACTCCAGGCACAGCAGCTGCGCCATGACGTCGTTGGCGGAGGCGTCGTCGATCTGGACGCCGAGGAAGATCACGCGCTCCTCGAAGAGCTTCGCGTACGGGTCGTACTCGCGAATGCCCTGGGAGGTGCGCTCGACGAAGCGCGGGATGACGTAGCGGGACTCGGCCTCCGGGCCGGTGTAGCGGCCCTGCGAGGCGCTCATGTCCTGCACGGCGTGCATACGGTCGTAGATCCCACTGCCGGGGAACTGGTTCACGGTGTCTCCTGAAAGGGGCTGAGGCGGTCGGCTGGGGCTGTCTGGGGTCGCTGGGGGCCCGGGAGGGGCTCCGTGGGCCTCACGGGGCGCCACAGGCCCCGTGGGGACCGCTCAGGCCCCGGTGCCGCCGCCGCCCGGCATGCCGGCGGCCGTGGGCATGACGTCGTCGATGAGGCCGTACTCCTTGGCCTCGAAGGCGTCGAACCAGCGGTCGCGGTCCGAGTCGCGGGTGATCTGCTCGACCGACTGGCCGGTGTGCTGCGAGGTCAGCTCGGCCATGCGCTTCTTGGTGTGCAGCAGCCGCTCGGCGTGGATCTTGATGTCCGAGGCCGAACCGGCGAGGCCGGCGGAGGGCTGGTGGATCAGGATCTCGGCGTTCGGCAGCGCGAAGCGCTTGCCGGGGGTGCCGGCGCTGAGCAGGAACTGGCCCATCGAGGCCGCGAGGCCCATGGCGATGGTCACCACGTCGTTCTTGATGTACTGCATGGTGTCGTAGATCGCCATGCCGGCCGTGATCGAACCGCCGGGGCTGTTGATGTACAGGTAGATGTCCTTGTCCGGCTCGGCGGCAAGGAGCAGCAGCTGCGCGGTGATCTTGTTCGCGATGTCGTCGTCGACCGGCTGGCCGAGGAAGATGATCCGCTCGTTGAGCAGCCGGTTGTAGACCTGGTCGCCGAGGCCGCCACCGATAGAGGGCTCGCCGGCGGCTGAGGGCATCAGATTCGTCACGTATCCACCTGCTCGTCTTACGACGGCGCCGGGCCGTCTCACGTTTCCCTAGGGGCTAGGAGCCGTTCGGGGACTCCACTGCCCTCGTATTCATGGACCCTAACGCGCGGGTCCCTTCGGGGAATCCCGGAGATGGGAGTGTTCGCCGGGGGCGTAGCGCGGTGGGCTCCACCGGGGGGCCGTGCGATCGCGTCCAGGGGGGTGCGGGAATCACCGGGCTGCGGGCGGGTGGGGGCTTGTCACGCAGTTCCCCGCGCCCGGGGGGGGCGCTGTTCCCGCGGGCGGCAAGAAGGCCCTGGGGCGTGCCCCAGGGCCTTCCTCACAACCTCACCGGTGCCGGGGCTCAGCCCTCGGTCTTCTCCTCGGCGGACTCGGCCGGGGTCTCCTCGGTGGAGGCCTCGGCGGTGTCCTCGTCCTCTTCGTCGTCGAGGTCGACGACCTCGCCGTTGGTGTCCTTGACCGTGGCCTTCTCGACCACGACGGCCAGGGCCTTGCCGCGGGCGACCTCGCCGACCAGGAGCGGAACCTGGCCGCCCTCGACGACCGCCTGGGCGAACTGGTCCGGGGACATGCCGGAGGAGGCCGCACGGCGCATGAGGTGCTCGGTGAGCTCCTCCTGGTTGACGTTCAGCTTCTCCTGCTTGACGAGTTCGTCGAGCACGAACTGGGTCTTGATGCCCTTGACCGCGGCCTCGCGGGTCTCGGTCTCGAACTCCTCCTCGTTCTTGCCCTGGATCTCCAGGTACTTCGCGAGGTCGAGACCCATCTGGCCGAGCTGGTGGTGCTCGAGGTTGTGCTTGCGCGTGTTGACCTCGTCCTCGAGCAGCTTCTCGGGGACCGGGACCTCGACCAGCTCGAGCAGCTTCTCCAGGACGCGCTCCTGGGCCTGCGTGGCCTGGTCGTACTGCTTCATGTTCTCGAGGCGCTTGCGGCTGTCCGCGCGCAGCTCCTCGATGGTGTCGAACTCGGAGGCGAGCTGCGCGAACTCGTCGTCCAGCTCGGGCAGTTCACGCTTGGCGACCTGGGTGACCTTGACGGTGACCTCGGCCTCCTTGCCGGCCGCCGAGCCGCCCTTGAGCTCGGAGGTGAAGGTGGCCTCGCCACCGGCCTCCAGGCCCGTCACGGCGTCGTCGATGCCGTCCAGCAGCTCACCGGAGCCGATGGTGTAGGAGACGCCGTCGGCGACGCCGTCCTCGAGGACCTCGTCGTCGACCTTGGCCTGCAGGTCGATCGTCACGACGTCGCCGTTCTCGGCGGCACGCTCGACCGGGGCGGTGGAGGCGAAGCGCTCGCGCAGCTCCTCGACGGCCTTGTCGACGTCCTCCTCGGTGACCTCGACCGCGTCGACCTCGACCTCGATGCCGGAGAAGTCCGGGATCTCGATGGCCGGGCGGATGTCGACCTCGGCGGTGAAGTTCAGCGTCTCGCCGTCCTTCAGCTCCGTGATGTCGACCTCGGGCTGGCCCAGCACGCTGAGCTCGGCCTCGTTGACCGCGTCGGTGTAGAACTTCGGAAGCGCGTCGTTGACCGCCTCCTCCAGAACCGCACCGCGGCCGAACCGCTGGTCGATGACCCGGGCCGGGACCTTGCCCTTGCGGAAGCCCTTCACCGTGACCTGCTGGTTGATCTTCTTGTACGCCGCGTCGAGGCTGTCCTTGAGCTCCTCGAAGGGCACCTCGACAGTGAGCCGAACCCGAGTCGGGTTCAGGGTCTCCACGGCGCTCTTCACGGTTCGGTCTCCTTGTGGCTGACTTCTTGGTTTCTGCCGGTGCCAGAACGGCCCGGCGGATTTCGCCGCCCGGAGGACTGCAGACGATGAGACACACGGGCGTGCAGCTTGCATAGTAACGGCAGCGACTACACCGCCCAAAAGGCGATCACGCGAATGACCGGATGTGCGGTCACGCGAGGTGACCGGATGACTGGTCGGGGTGGCGGGATTTGAACCCACGGCCTTCCGCTCCCAAAGCGGACGCGCTACCAAGCTGCGCCACACCCCGTCTGGTGCGACACGTAGGGTACATGCCGACAGGCGGTGTGGCCGCCGCATTTCCACAGGGTCCGTGCCGCGTCGGCCCGGGCGCGAATGCGGTGTGCGGCGGAGGGTGCCGACCCGCTACGATGCCTTCAGTGCCGCGGTCACCCGACCCGCGGCGCGTGCTGTGCGGGCGTAGCTCAATGGTAGAGCCCTAGTCTTCCAAACTAGCTACGCGGGTTCGATTCCCGTCGCCCGCTCCGAATGGCTCAGGGCCAGGTCGGAGGATCATTCCTCGACCTGGTCCTGAGTGTTTCCCGGGGCTGCGTTCAGTCCGGCGTGTCCCCCGCGTGCCCCTCCGGCTCTTGATCTTGTTGGCTTCCGGCCCCTGTCGACTCGCTCAGCCAGCGACTCGCCGGACGCCTACGGGCCAAGATCACGCGCCCCGAAGCAGCTCCCGCCCGAAGCCCTTCCGCCGACCTCGCGAGCACGGGAACGCAGTCGCCTGTCAGGTGGCCCCGTACCGCCTGGCGACGCTGCATATCTCCCCCGCGGCGCTCGGCTGTTCCAGCAGCATCGTCCCGGCCTCGCGCCCGTCATGGTGGATGCGCAGTCGCGGACCCTCGATGATCACACGCAGCTCCGGCAACGGATGCCGCCACAGCAAGGCGGTGCGCTCCCACATCTCCATGTTGCGGGTGGTCATGCGGAGTTGATACTGCGGGCCCTCATGGGCCGCCGGCGGGGTGTGCTCGGTGTACGGGGGCCGGACGGTGTAGGTGCCGAGCACCGTCTCCCCCAGCTCCAGGACCTCGTCGCGGATGCCGTGCTGACGGCCGATCTGCGCCCCGGTCCAGCCGGCGAGTCCCGCCGTCAGCAAAGCCCCGGCCACGAGCGCCCACCACGGCAGGTCGGCCCTGATTCCGAAGCCGACCACCGCTGTCACCGCGAGGAATGCCGTCACGGCAGCGCCGAACAGCCTCGCGGGCCGGATGCGCCGGTCCCGCACGTGGTTCACGTCTCTTGTCCCCCTGAGAGCCGGCGGTGTACCGCAACACTAGGTGACGCGGTGGCGCATACCCGGCTCAGGGCATGGCTCGACGGGCCGGTCCACGATCCGTCGCCAGGCTGGTCACCCGGCTCCGGGACGCGTCGCCCCCTACGAGCACGAGGGCGGCCTCGTCACCGGTCAGAGATCCCGGACGTCCACGGTGTAGACGGACCGGACGCCGTACGGGACGTACAGGGCATCACCGACGAGCAGGAGCGGTGCCCCGGAGGTGACGAGGATGCTGTCGACCCGGCCGCCGTCGTCGCGCCCGACCCGGGTGTCCTCGACCTTGCCGCTGTGCGCGTTCAGAGCCGCCAGGCGCCCGCTGGGCGAGGCGAAGTAGACGTGGGTGGCGGAGGCGGTCGGCGGCCCCTGCCGCTCCAGGGTGGAGTTGGATTCCCACAGCGTCCGCCCGGTGAGCGGCGAGACGGCGCGAACGCCTCCGCTGCTGCGCGTGAAGTAGACGGTGCCGCGGACCAGGTACGCCCTCGACCCCTCGGGCCGGGGCTTTGCCAGCCGGCGCACGGTGAGCTCGTGCGAGGAGGCGTCGATCAGGGTGAGGCCGCGGGCCGTGGACACGCCGTCCGCGAACACCAGGCGTCCCTCCTGCGGGCCGAGCAGCTGCAGGGCACCCTCGGCCTCGACGGTCCAGCGGGCCTTCCCGGTGGCCGGGTCGATCTGGGAGACCGTGGTTTCGGCCGCTTTCTCGTCGTTCGCCTGGGTCGTGCAGATCAGGTAGGCACGGTCGGCCGCCGAGTCCAGCATGCAGTCGCCCTGGTCACCCGGCTCCGGCTGCCGCCAGCGGACCCTGCCGGTCTCCGCGTCGAGCAGGGCGTACTGGTCGCCCTGTGATCCGTAGAAGGTGACGACACCCTCGGACACGGCCGTCGCAGCGCCCCGGGGCCCCTCGGGGGCTCTCGACATCTCGCCGCTGCCGGTCCCGGTCCGCCAGAGCTCCTTGCCGGTACCGGCGGCCAGGGCGTAGATCGTGTAACTGGACCCCACGCCGCTCACGCCTTGCGCATCCTCCGCCCCGTAGACGTAGACGCGTCCGTTGTCGGTGCCGATGAGCGCGCCCTCGTCGCCGGAGGCACCGTCGGGTGTGGTGTCGACGGGCCGGCTCCAGGTGTTGCGGCCGTCGGCGAGACCGAAGCGGGTCGCCATGAGGTCGGATCCCGCGCACACGAGGGAGGCGTCGACGACGGAGCAGCTCTTGAAGGACGTGTCGGCCCCGCCCGGGCCGCCCTCGCTGTCCACGGGAGACTTCGCCGTGGCGACCCACGGCTTCCAGCCCTCGGGGAGGTCGGCCGCCTTGGCGGTGGACGAGGACGGCGGGCGGTCGTTGTCGCGGATCAGGGTGACGGTGGTGGTGACGATCGCGGCGAGTGCGACGGCCACGGCGGCCGAGACCAGCAGCAGTCCGTGTCCGCGGCGGCGTCGGGTGCGCTCCGCCTCGGGTGCACGGGTCCCGGCCGGGTCGCGTGGCGGCCGATGCTGTTCCGTCGGGGTTCTGTCGGCCCGGGAACGCCGCGGCCCGTCCCGATCGGCGTCCGCCTCCTCGGGCAGGTGGTGCGACGTTTCACCCCGCTCGGTACGGGCCGCGTCGGGCCATTCCGTGACGGCCGGCTCGGTCGGCCGGGCGCTCGGCCACGGGTGCACGGGGCACGGCGCGGCGGTGCCGGGCACCAGGAGCGGGCCCGGGATGCCGCCCTCGCGGAGCAGCGTGAACAGTTCGTCCGCGGCGGGGCGGTCCTTCCGGTCCTTCTCCAGGCAGAGGCGGATGAAGGGGAGCAGCTCGCCGGGGACGCCGGCGAGGTCCGGTTCGCCCTCGACGACCCGCAGGGCCGTTTCGTACGGGCTCGGGCTGTCGAAGGGGCCGCGGCGGGTGGCGGCGTAGGTGAGGACCGAGCCGAGGGAGAACATGTCGGCGGCCGGGCCGACGTCGTGGGGGGAGGCGAACTGCTCCGGGGACATGAAGGGCGGCGTGCCCATGACGCGACCGGTCTGGGTGAGGACGTCGGAGGCGGCGAACTCGGCGGCGCGGGAGATGCCGAAGTCGATGACGCGGGGGCCGTCCTCGGCGAGCATCACGTTGGCCGGCTTCAGGTCGCGGTGGACGACTCCGGCGCGGTGGATGTCGCGCAGCGCCTCGGCGAGGCCGGCGGCGAGGCCGCGGAGCCGGGGCAGCGGGAGCGGGCCGTGCTCGCGGACATGGGTGCCGAGGTCCGCGCCCGGTATGTAGAGCGTGGCCATCCAGGGATGCGTGGCGTCGGCGTCCGCGTCCACGACGGGGGCCGTGAAGGCGCCGCTGACCTGGCGGGCGGCGGCCACCTCGCGGCGGAACCGGGCGCGGAACTCGTCGTCGTCGGCGTACTGGCTGTGCACGACCTTGATCGCGAGGCGTCGGCCGGAGGTCGAGCGGGCCAGGTAGACCACACCCATGCCGCCGGAGCCGAGGCGGTCCTCGATGCGGTAGCCGCCCACTTCCGCCGGGTCGGAGTCGCGCAGCGCCATCCCCGTACGTTCCCCCCGTCACGCACCGTCCTGTGGTCGGGGCGAGCGTAGCCGCTCCTGCGCCGGGCCCGCAGCGCGGGGCTCGGGACGGGGCGCTCCCGCCCGTCGGTCAGAAGCTGATGGAGTTGATGGTCTCCGCTATCGAGTTGAGGAACCGCTGAATGTCGTCGGCCATGCCGGTCGAGGCGAGGAAGAAGCCGAAGAGGACCGCGACGATCGCCGGCCCCGCCTTGATGGATCCCCCTCTCAGCAACACCACGAGGATGATCGCCAACAGCAGCACCACAGACAGTGAAATGGCCACAACTGATCACACACCCTCGGTCGGTCCGCTCTCCCGGCCCGGGGGCGCGACCCCGCGCACCCCCGCCAGGACCATCGTGCCACCAACGGGGCCGCGCTATGCGGCCGGTGACGCATCGACCACACACGTGTCGCACCCACCCACGCGGCAGGTCTGTGCGCAAGGTCTCAACGCCGAGGAGTCGCACGGCAATTCGACGAGCCACCCGCACAGGGAATTCGATCGCATCGTTTCCGTCTCCACACAACGCGTTCGCAGGTAATTCGAATTGCTGCCGCAGGCCGTCAACAACCTTGTGAGGTAGGGACCGAACAGGGTTGAAGTGGACATTCCACTGGAGTCGCCTGCTGGTCTTATGCGCCGCTTAGTCCGGAAGTGTCATGACAAGCAGGGCCGAGACGGTGCACACAATCCACCATCGGACGATGTGTTGGCCGTCACGCCGACAGTGGCGTCAGCTACCCGTAATCCGGGGTACCCGCAGCAAATAGCCAGGAATCACTTCCGGCGTTTTACGAATAGCTGCAGGGAACGCTAGGGTGCCTCAGATGTTCCACGCTGCCTCGTCCCCCGCACGCGCAGCGAGGTCCCGGATCGTCTCCCCGAGCTCCTGGTGGGAGGGTCTGTGACGAACTCGCTGCGACCGAACGGCGACCGCAGGGCGCCACTTCCCCCGGCACAGCCGCCGGCCGACGGAGTGCCGAGCCCGCGCTCGCCGCAGAGCACGCAGAAGAAGCAGAGCGGCAAGCAGCGCGACGCGTTCTTCGACAACGCCAAGTACCTCGCCATCGTGCTGGTGGCCATGGGCCACGCCTGGGAGCCGCTCAAGGGCGACAGCCGGATACTCGAGGCGGCGTACCAGCTCGTCTACGCGTTCCACATGCCGGCGTTCATCCTCATCTCCGGCTACTTCTCGCGCAGTTTCGACATGCGACCCGACCGGCTGAAGCGCCTGATCACCGGCGTCGCCGTGCCGTACATCATCTTCGAGACGGCCTATCCGCTCTTCAAGCGGGTCATCGACAACGACCCGCATCAGGAGATCAGCCTTCTCGACCCCTGGTACCTGACCTGGTTCCTGGTCGCGCTGTTCATCTGGCGCCTGACCACCCCCATCTGGAACCTGGTGCGCTGGCCGCTGCCGCTCGCGCTGGGTCTCGCCATGCTGGCGACCGTCACCCCGGAGATCGGTGACGACCTGGATCTGCAGCGCGTCCTGCAGTTCCTGCCGTTCTTCGTGCTGGGCCTGGTCATGAAGCCCGAGCACTTCCACATGGTGCGCCGCCGTTCGGTGCGGATCGCCTCGGTGCCGGTGTTCGCCGTCGCGCTGGCCTTCAGCTGGTGGGCGGTGCCGCGCATGAACACCGCGTGGTTCTACCACCGCGACGCCGCGCAGGAGCTGGGCGCCCCGTGGTGGGCCGGACCGGTCATGGTGCTCGCGATGTTCGGCTGCTCCCTGGTGCTGACCGCCTGCTTCTTCGCCTGGGTGCCGCGCCGCCACATGTGGTTCACGGCCCTCGGCGCCGGCACGCTCTACGGCTACCTGCTGCACGGCTTCCTAGTGAAGGCCGGCGACTACCAGGGCTGGTTCGAGGCGTCCTGGCTGCACCAGCCGTCCGGTGAGGTCCTCGTGACCGTCCTGGCGGCCGCCGTCGTGACGGCGCTGTGCACCAAGCCGGTGCAGCGCGTCTTCCGGTTCGCGATGGAACCGAAGATGGAATGGGCCTTCAAGCGGGACGCCGCCGAGCTCGCCCGTGAGCGTCAGGGCGCCGAGCAGCGTGAGCGCGAGCGCGAGAAGGTCAACGCCTGACCTCCACAGCGGGATTCATCCGACGCGACCGAGAAGTGCGCGCATCCGTGCGTACTTCTCGGTCAGTCGTCTGCGGGTCTCCTCGTCGAGGACCGCGAGACGGGCCGGGTCCGCGTTGTGCGCCAGGTCCGACTCCTTCACCAGGAGCGCGCCGGGCGTGGCGAGGATCCGCGCGGCGTACGTCCCGGGCGGCTCCCCCGCCCGCTTGGTGACCGCGAGGACGATGTCCTTCGTACGGCTGCTCAGCGCGGCCTCGCGCAGCCACTCGGCCGAGAGGGCGCCGTCCTCGACGGCGTCGTGCAGCCAGGCCGCCGCGATCTGCTCGTCGTCGCCGCCCCGCGCCCGTACGCCCTCCGCCACGGCCTGGAGGTGCTCGGCGTAGGGCCGTCCCGCCTTGTCGGTCTGGCCGGCGTGCGCGGCGCGGGCGGTGGCCTCGACCTGGGCCAGGGTCATACGGGATGTCTCCGTCACCGCTCCAGTGTCCCGCGCAGCGCCGCCGTGCGCGACGGCGGTCCAGGACCGTCGTCACCAGGGGCCCGTCACCGCGGTGCAGCTGCCGTGCCGGAGGGTGAGGTCGATCGAGGACGGCCCCCGGACCGGGGAAGAACCCACCTCAGCGGGTGGCCGCGGCCGTGGGTCCCTCGCGGCAGATCAGCAGCAGGGCCCGGTCGTCGTTGACGTCCTTGGCCACCGCCTCGATGAGGTGCCAGGCGGCGCCGTGGAAACCGCCGGCCACATAGCGGTCGGCCTCGCCGGTGAGGCGGTCGATGCCCTCGACGATGTCGCGGTCGGCGGTCTCCACCAGGCCGTCCGTGAACAGCATCAGCACGTCTCCCGGCCGCAGTGAGCCCTTCACCGGGTCGAACTGGGCACCGTCGTACACCCCGAGGAGCGGTCCCTCGGTCGCCTTCTCCTCCCAGCGGCCGCTGCCCGCGCTGAGCTGGAGGCCCGGCGGGTGGCCGGCGGAGTAGAGCTCGTAGTCGCCGGAGTCCAGGTCGAGGACCAGGTGGATGGAGGTGGCGAAGCCCTCGTCCCAGTCCTGGCGCAGGAGGTAGCCGTTCGCGGCCGGGAGGAAGGCGTGCGGCGGGAGGGAGCCGAGCAGGCCGCCGAACGCGCCGGACAGCAGCAGAGCGCGCGAGCCCGCGTCCATGCCCTTGCCGGAGACGTCCGTGAGGACGACTTCGAGCGTACGGCCGCCGTTGGTACGCGCCGCCACCACGAAGTCGCCCGAGAAGGACTGGCCGCCCGCCGGACGCAGCGCCATCTCACGGTGCCAGCCGTCGGGCAGGTCGGGCAGCTTGCTCTGCACCCGGATGCGTTCGCGCAGGTCGAACAGCATGGTGCCGCCGCGCCGCCAGGGCACACCGACCCGGCTGCGGAACTGGGCCAGGAGCAGCCCGAAGAAGCCGCAGGCCGCGACCACGAGCACGACGCCCGGGGTGACCCTCGACGGGCCTTCCGTGTACGGGCCGAGTTGCAGCGACTCCACGATCAGTGCCGTGGCCGCCGCCGCGTACAGGCCGAGCAGGCTCGCCGGGCGCAGCAGCAGCCCGCCCACGACGACCGGCAGCACCAGCGCAGCCGGTGAGAACCACACCGAGTTCGCCAGAGTCGCCGCCGCGATCAGGGGCACCATCAGGAGCAGACCGGCCAGGGCGATCCAGTCCGAGCCGTTGCCGCGGAAGTAGTCCACGGCGGCTCGGCGCACGCCGACGCGGACCCGGTGCCACTGCTTCTTCAACCGGGCCGTGAACGTGTCGGCTTCCGCGCGCCGTCCTCGTCCTGATGCCATTAGTCCGGGACCCTATCCATCGGACCAGCCCCTTGGCACGGGAGGTCCCACTTGTCCCCCGTCCGAGGGCCGACTTCACAGTGGACTTCACAGCGCGCCGCCCTGCCGCCGCCCGGGGAAAATTCCCTCGCTCGTCCCGCAATGCCCTGGTAGGCATGGCTCATGGCAACTGACGCGAACGGTCTTTCGACCGACCTGCGGGTCCTTCAGAAGGACGATTGGGACAAGTGGTACGACACTCTGGTCCGGGGATTCGGAGGGGTGCCGGAGGCCGCCGAGGAGCGGGAGTTGTGGAACTCGCTGACCGAGTTCGACCGTTCACTCGGCGTCTGGGACGGGGACGAGTGCGTGGGGACGGCCGGGGCGTTCAGCTTCCGGCTGACCGTGCCCGGCGGCGCGTCACTGCCGGTCGCGGGCGTCACGATGGTCAGCGTGGCCGCCACCCATCGCCGACGCGGTCTGCTGACGTCGATGATGCGGCGGCAGCTCGACGATGTACGGGCGTGGGGTGAGCCGCTGGCCGTACTCACCGCGTCCGAGCCCGCGATCTACGGGCGGTTCGGATACGGCAACGCGACCTTCTCGTTGGCCGCCGAAATCGACACGACCCGGGTACACCTGTCGGTGCCGGACGGTACGGACGACGTACGGGTGCGGTACGCGGTGCCGGCCGATGTGCTCGACGTGTGCGAGGCGCTGTACGCCCGGCTGGTTCCGGAGCGGCCCGGGATGCTGGCCCGGCGGCCCGGCTGGGAGCGGCTCGGGGTGCTCGATCCGGCAAGCGAGCGGGAGGGGGCGTCGCCCCTGCAGTGCGTGCTCGCCGAGCGGGACGGGGAGACGGTGGGGTACGCGCGGTACCGCGTCAAGCCCGAGTGGGAGCTGTCCGGGTCCAACGGCACAGTTTCCGTAGAGGACTTGGCAGCGCTGGACCCCGCGGCGAACGCCGCGTTGTGGCGGTTCCTGTTCGGGATCGACCTGACGACGAAGGTGACCGTGCGGGGGCGTCCGGCGGACGACGCGTGGCAGTACCTCGTGTCGGACCCGCGGCGGTGTCAGCCATGGTTGCGGGACTCGCTGTACGTGCGGCCGGTGGAGGTGGGAGCCGCGCTGGAGGCGCGGACGTATCAGACGCCGGTGGATGTGGTGTTCGACGTGGAGGACACGTTCTGCCCCTGGAACGCGGGGCGTTGGCGGCTGAGCGGGGACGCGAAGGGGGCGTCCTGCGAGCGTACCGCCGATGCGGCGGATGTCGCCCTGTCGGTACGGGAGTTGGGCGCGGCGTATCTCGGCGGTGTGTCGCTGGCCTCGCTGGCGACGGCCGGGCGGGTACGGGAGATCCGGCCGGGGGCCCTGGCGGAGGCGTCGCTCGGGTTCGGGACGCGTGTGCCGCCCTGGCTGCCGCACGGGTTCTGACGCCCGTGCGGTTTCAGGGGCGTTGGCAGGCCGGGCACCAGAAGAGGTTGCGGGCGGCGAGGCCGGCGGTGCGGATCTCGCCGCCGCAGATGTGGCAGGGCAGGCCGGCCCTGCGGTAGACGTACACCTCGCCGCCGTGGTCGTCCACGCGGGGTGGGCGCCCCATGGCCTCCGGGGTGTGCTCCGGGCGGACGGTGTCGATGCGGTTGTCGCGGACGCCCTCGCGCATGAGGTCGACGAGGTCGGTCCAGATCGCGTGCCACTCGGTGGGGGTGATGTCCCGGCCGGCGCGGTACGGGTCGATGCGGTGCCGGAAGAGGACCTCGGCACGGTAGACGTTTCCGACGCCGGCGATGACCTTCTGGTCCATGAGGAGGGCGGCGATCGTCGTACGGCTGCGGGTGATGCGGCGGTACGCGGTGTCCGGGTCGACGTCGTCGCGGAGGGGGTCGGGGCCGAGACGGTCGTGTATCGCCTGCTTCTCCGGGGGTGTGATCAGGGCGCAGGTCGCGGGGCCCCGGAGGTCCACGTACGTGGTGTCGTTCGCCAGGCGGAGGCGGACGGTGTCGCTGGGGGGCGGTTCGGGGGCCGGACCGAAGGTGACCTTGCCGAAGAGGCCGAGGTGGATGTGGATCCAGTCGGTGTCGCGGAAGCCGAGGAAGAGATGCTTGCCGTGGGCTTCCGTATGGGTGAGTTCCGTGCCGGTGAGGAGGGTGGCGGCGGGTGTGAACTTGCCCTGGGGGCTGGTGGTGCGGGGCTTCGTGCCGCGGAAGGCGGCGGCGTAGTCCAGGGCGAGGCGGTGGATGGTGTGGCCTTCCGGCACGGGTTCTCCCTGTGTTCGTTGCCTTCGCCCACTCACCAGCCCGACTCGATTCGTCAGGACGTCGAGGTCGGCATGCCCCGGGCCCCGCCCCGGCCCCCCGGCGGGAACTCCGTCCTCCGCACCCCTCGCGGGGCTGCGCCCCGGCACTCCGAGCACGTCTGTGCCGCCCCCGCCGCCCGCTGGTCGGGCTCCGGGCCCCGAGTTCGGGTCGGATGCCGCATCCTCGCGCCTCAGCCGGACCGCTTGGATTCGGGGCTGGACCAGTGCCGGGCTCGTGCCTGAGGCTCCGCCACGACCTACGCACCAAGTGCCGGTGCCGGCCCCGCATGGGGCTCGGAGACGGAAACCGGGGCGGTCCGCGCGGCGGGCTCCCCGTGGCCCCCGCCTCGTGCGGTGCTTCGCGGGCCGCGTCCCGGCCCGCGCGCAGAGCCCGGAAACCGGGCCCTGCGGCCGAAGCGGGTGCCCGCCCGGCGTGGGAGTGGGCGCGGGTCGTGCCGGTCAGCCCGACCGGCAGGCCGGGTTACCGCTGCGGGTGGTGCGGCGGGATCGGGGGCAGGTCGCCGGTCGTTTCGTAGGCGGACAGCATGTCGATGCGGCGGACGTGCCGCTCGTCACCGGAGAACGGGGTGCCGAGGAAGGCCTCCACGAACTTCGTCGCCTCGTCCTGCGTGTGCATGCGCGCGCCCACCGCGACCACGTTCGCGTTGTTGTGCTGGCGGCCCAGGGAGGCCGTCTCCTCACTCCAGGCGAGGGCCGCGCGGACGCCCTTGACCTTGTTCGCGGCGATCTGCTCGCCGTTGCCCGAGCCGCCGATGACGACGCCGAGGGCGTCGGGGTCCGTGGCCGTGCGCTCCGCTGCGCGGAGGCAGAAGGGCGGGTAGTCGTCCTGGGCGTCGTAGATGTGCGGGCCACAGTCGACGGGGTCGTGACCCGCCTCCTTCAGCCACTCGACGAGGTGGTTCTTGAGTTCGTAGCCCGCATGGTCCGAGCCGAGGTACACGCGCATGGGACGAGTGTGACACGGGTGTTTCCGGGAAAGCGCGCGGGGTGGCGCTCATGAAAACTCGAGGCGACTGTGAGTCGTATAACAGAACCTCAGGAAAACCTCAAGTAACAATCTGGATTCAAAGGTTCTCTTGATCCTTCGCCTCCGATTCACTGGACCGAATCGTTCATCGCTCGTACGAGCCCCCGTACGCCGCCGTGCCGCGACACACCCCCGTTCGCAGGGCCTGCGCGGTTCCGTACGGAAGTACAGCTCCCCGGCGCAAAGGAAATCCGTTCCATGACCTCGCAGCCGACTCTGAACAAGGCCGGAAACGATCCCGGACGGCCCGGAGAACCCGGAGCCGAGGGCTCCGGGCTGCAGGCCGGGCTCAAGAACCGGCACCTCTCGATGATCGCCATCGGCGGTGTCATCGGCGCCGGACTCTTCGTGGGGTCCAGTTCCGGTATCGCCACCGCCGGGCCCGGCATCCTGCTGTCGTACGCCCTCGTCGGCACGCTCGTGGTGCTGGTGATGCGGATGCTCGGTGAGATGTCGGCGGCCAATCCGACCTCGGGTTCCTTCTCCGCGCACGCCGACCGGGCTCTCGGATCCTGGGCCGGTTTCTCCATCGGCTGGCTGTACTGGTTCTTCTGGGTCGTCGTACTGGCGGTCGAAGCGACCGCCGGAGCCGTGATCCTGGAGGGGTGGATACCGGCCGTGCCCCAGTGGGGCTGGGCTCTGATCGTGATGCTGGTGCTGACCGCGACCAACCTGGTCTCCGTCGGCTCCTACGGCGAGTTCGAGTTCTGGTTCGCGGGCATCAAGGTCGTCGCCATCGCCGCGTTCATCGTCATCGGCGGGCTGGCCGTCTTCGGGCTGCTGCCCGGAGTGGACAGTGAGCAGGCCGGGCTGGGCAACCTCACCCAGCACGGCGGCTTCCTGCCCCACGGGGCCGGCGCCATCCTCACCGGTGTGCTGCTCGTCGTCTTCTCCTTCATGGGCAGCGAGATCGCCACCCTGGCCGCCGGTGAGTCCGAGAACCCGCGGCAGGCCGTCACCAAGGCCACCAACAGCATCATCTGGCGTGTCGCCGTCTTCTACCTCGGCTCGATCTTCGTCGTGGTGTCCCTGCTGCCGTGGGACAGCACGTCCATCACCAAGGACGGCTCCTACGTCGCCGCGCTCGACTCCCTCGGCATCGCGCACGCCGGTCAGATCATGAACTTCATCGTGCTGACCTCGGTGCTGTCCTGCCTCAACTCCGGCCTCTACACCGCCTCCCGCATGGCCTTCTCCCTCGGCCGGCGCGGTGACGCCCCGAAGGCGTTCGCCCGCACGACCCCCAACGGCGTTCCGCGCACGGCGATCCTCGCCTCCGTCGCCTTCGGCTTCGCCGCCGTCTTCTTCAACTACGAGTTCCCCGACTCCGTCTTCCTCTTCCTCGTGAACTCCAGCGGCGCGGTCGCCCTGTTCGTGTGGCTGGTGATCTGCTTCTCCCAGCTGCGCATGCGGAAGATCATCCAGGCCGAGGCGCCCGAGAAGCTCGTGGTGAAGATGTGGCTGTACCCGTATCTGACCTGGGCGACCGCCGCGCTGATCGTGTTCATCCTCGGCTACATGCTCACCGACACCGAGCACGACGGGCGCCGGACCATCCTGCTGTCGCTGCTCGTCGCGGCGGTGGTCCTCGTCATCGCCTTCGTGAAGAAGGGGGTGCGCGGGGGGCCTCCGGCCCCTGACGCCCCGCAGGTTCGGAGTGAGGAGCGGAGCGAGGTGTCGGCCGGCTGATCCTCCGGCCCCTCGCCGTTCGCCGGGAAAGGGGGCCTGTGGTGCGTGCTGCCGCACGCGCCGCAGGCCCCCTTTCGTTCGTCTGCGGCATTGCCCGCGGCTGCCTACAGCACCGTGAAGCTGTCCTTGACCTTCTCGTAGGTGGCGAGTGCCTCCTGCTCGATCCCGGCCTGGTACCACGTGTTGACCTGATACGACGTGCCGGTCACGTTGAAGCCGAGCAGACGGGCGTGCCAGTGGACGCCCTTCAGCGTGAACGTGTACTCCCAGACCACCGCGGGGTGGCCGCGGAACGTCGTCTCCTCCAGGCGGATCTTGCGGTAGTCCTGGCCCTGGTGGGCGTTGCGCTCCGAGGTCTGCCAGGTCTCCAGCAGGTCGCCGCGGGCCAGGGAGGACTTGCCGACCAGTTCCTGGGCGCCGTCCGGGGAGGTGTAGTGCACCTCCGCGCCCGTCTTCACATCCCGCCGCCAGCCGCCCGGTGTCGCCCAGGCGAACCCGCCTGCCTCCCGGTGCGCGCCGGGCGGCAGGGTCTGCGGCCTGGTGGTGCCCTCGACGGTGGGCGAGGGGGTGGTGTCCCCGGTGGTGGCAGGCGCGGACTCCGAGGATCCGGCGCGGGGGGTGTCGTCGCCGCCCGGCGAGCCCGATGTCGTCGCCAGCAGGATTCCGACGACGGTGCCGGCGGTGGCGAGGGTGGCCGCCGCGGCGGCGAGCACGTTACGGCGACGCCCTGCGCCGGTACGGGAACGAGGGCGGGGGGTGGCCGGGACGGCGGGGCCGGGGAGTTCACCCGGCGGCATCGGCGCGGGTGTGGGGCGCGGGCGGTGCTCGGTCTCCGCTTGTGCGCGAGTGAGGGAGACAGGGCTCGGGCGGTGGGTGGTGCCGCCGGCCCGGCTTTCGGAACGGGCCGCCACCGGCAGGGACTTCGCGGCGGCTTCCGTCGGTGTGGGCGCAGGTGTGGCGTGGTGGTGTCGGCGGGGGTCCCGTGGATCGGCGGGACAGGGAGCCGGGAGGACGGCGGGGGTGGGTGACTCCGGTGGGGGTGCGAGGAGGGGGGCCGGCGACTGCCCTTCCGGAACCGGTTGTCGCCCTCCAAGGGTTTCCGGGTCCGGGGCGGGCGCGGGGTCCGGACCCGCCACAGGCTCATGGGCCGACGCGAACGCCGGTTCCGGTCCCCGTGATCGCTCCGGTTCCGCGTCCCGCAGCCCCACCGCGACCGTCGGTGTCGGGACCGCAAACGCCACCGGCGCCAGCGCCGTCTCCAGTGCCTCCAGGTCCGGGCGAGCCGACGGTTCCTTCGCCAGCAGGGACGTCAGGATGTCCCGCAACGGGCCCCACGCTGCGGGGAGTTCCGGCTCCTCGTAGAGAACCGCGTGCAGGGTCGCCAGTGTGGAGTCGCGGGAGAACGGGGAGCGGCCGCCCAGGGACGCACAGAGGGTCGCGCCGAGGGACCAGATGTCGGACGGTGGGCCCTGGGGGCGGCCCGAGATGCGCTCGGGGGCCATGTAGTCGGGCGAGCCGACCAGCATGCCGACCATCGTGAGCGCCTTGGCGTCCTGGATCGCGGCGATGCCGAAGTCCGTGAGGACGACGCGCCGTCCCTGGCCGGAAGCAGTGCCGTTGGCGCGTCCGGATCCGGCCACCCCGTCCGCGTGCTCCACGAGCACGTTCCCGGGCTTGATGTCGCGGTGCAGTACGCCCCGTTCATGCACCTGCCGCAGTGCCGCGACCAGACCGAGGCCGATGCGGGCCGTCTCGCCGGGGCTCAGCGGGCCCGTCTCCGCGAGGATCCGTTCGAGGGAGCGGCCCGCCACCAACTCCATGACGATCCACAGGCGTTCACCCTCGTCGACCACGTCGTAGACCCGTACGACGTTGGGGTGGTCGATCCGGGCCGTGGCCCTGGCCTCGCGCAGGGTGCGTTCACGGCGGGTCCTGCTGTCCTCCGCGTCGAGACCGTCGATACGCATTTCCTTGACGGCCACCTGCCGGTCGAGTATTTCGTCGGCGGCTCGCCACACCCGCCCCATTCCCCCCTGGCCGATACTTTCGACCAACCGATAGCGTCCCGTCACCAATATCCCTGGAACACCGCCGCTGTTCGCATTTCCCGGCAATCCGCTGCACCCCCTCCACGACGCCGCGACCGACTCCAGTGAAACACAACGGTCACACTTCGCGCCGTACCAGGATAGTGCGGTGAAATCTTGTGGTACCTCTTTCAGTGCTGCGAATTCAGGCGCAGCCCAGGGGGCGCAAGGGGGGCCGAACATGAGTTCTCGTCACACGACGGCGATCGCGGGATCGCTGGTCCTGGCATCGCTCTCGGCGGTGATGATCCTTTCCGGCACGGCTGGGGCGAAGGACGAGGGACCGCCGAGCAGCAAGGGAGGAAAGGCAGTTGACGAGGCACCGGCGGGAGTGAAGCTCACCACGCTGCTGCCCGGGAAGATCTCGGTCGACAACGGTTCGGAAAAGACGGCGATTACCGCAACGGTGAAGAACGAGGGAAGCAAGGACAGCGGGAAGATCAGGCTGTTGGTCGTCGGTTTCGACGGGCTTGTCGTCAAGGGCGTCGAGGGATGTTCGGCGATACCCGAGAACGGACTTCCGGAGGGTTCGAACAGCGGATTCGCATGTCCGATCGACAATCTCGCGGCCGGTAAGTCGAAGTCGTACGCCGTCGACGCGACGTTCGACCTCGGCAAGACCGGGAAGATCTGTCTGCCCGTGCAGACGAGTGACGGGAAGAAGACCCTCTGGCAGCAGGGGCCGGTGCCGTTCGGCACGAGCAACCCGTCGCCGGACGCCCCGGCCACTCCCCTGCTGCTCGGCACCGACAACGAGCCGGCGGGTCCGGGCGGCAAGGAACTGCCGAAGACCGGTCCGGCCCGTGATCTGCTGCCGCTGGGCACGGCCGGTGCGTCACTGCTCGCGGCGGGCGTGGCCGGAATGTGGTGGTCGCAGCGGCGGCGACCGGGGGCTCGGGAGGGTTGATCCAGCCCCTGTTGCGTCCGGAGTACGCGGAGAGGCCCGCCGGGGGGAGCACGCCCCCGGCGGGCCTCTCGGCAACGTCTGCGGGTTCAGCGCTTGTTCGCGAACTTCCAGGCCGTCGGCAGGGCACCCATCGCCAGCGCCGCCTTCAACGCGTCGCCGATGAGGAACGGCGTGAGGCCGGCCGCGATCGCGGCGGTGGCGGACATACCGGTGGCGAGCGCGAGGTAGGGCACACCGATGGCGTAGATGATCGCCTCGCCCACCAGCATCGTGCCGGCCATGCGCAGCATCGAGCGGTCGGCGCCACGGCGGGCCAGGGCACCGACGACGGTGGAGGCGAGGATCATGCCGAGGATGTAGCCGAAGGAGGGGGCGGCACCGGAGGAGGCGCCGGCGAACCACGGCACACCGGCGATGCCCGCGAGGGCGTACAGCGCGAGAGCGAGGAAGCCGCGGCCGGCACCGAGGGACGTGCCGACGAGCAGCGCGGCGAAGGTCTGCCCGGTCACCGGCACCGGGGAGCCCGGAACGGGCACGGAGATCTGGGCGGCGAGGCCGGTGAGCGCGGCGCCGCCGAGCACGAGGGCCGCGTCCCGGACTCGGGAGGCGGGGAGCAGGTCGGCGAGGACCTGTCCGGTGCGGGCGGGTGTGGCGGCAGCGGTGCTCATGGGGACTCCGCGAGGGTGAGGGCCGGTGGGACACCGTGACGCTATCCCAGCGCGCCCGGCCCGATCACCGTCAGCCGTCCACAAAGGCGTGGACCGGCCGTTGGTCGGCTTCGAACAAAGGATGCGGGTTACAGCGAGTACGGCGTGATGCCGGTCACGGTGATGAGGTGCCATGTGACACGGAAGCGGGACATCGGGCGTCTGTAGGTTTCCCCCAAAGGCGCCGGCCCCCGTGTCGCCGATGCGGCGGCGCCGTACGCCACGGTCGCGCTGCACGGCCTGCGCGGGCGGGTGGTGGCCCGCAGCGAGGCGGAGCACGAACGGGCCGAGCCCGCGCAGGTGCCGGCCCGGGCCACCGACGCGCCGGCGGCCCGGGCTCGCCGGGGCTCCCGGCAGCCGGGCGCTGGGGCCGGGTTCGCGGCGGGCGGCCAGGGGGGGACGCGGGCAGCGTGGCGGCGTCACCGCTGGTCGCGGGAGCAAGGAGAGCCACATCGCCGAGGGCGGGGGCTCGCACTGCACACCGGTCGCCGCACGGCCACGGAGAGCGACGAGACCGTCCGCATAGTGGGATGCCTCTCCGTGCCGGAGGAGAGGCATCCGACACTGGCGGCGTTTTTGCCCTCGTACGCCCCTCACGCATTGGACGAGCCGCGCCCATGCCCAGCAGCACCACCACGGAGACGCCGCCCAGCACGGGCGGCACTCCCCTCTCTCATGACCTGAAGCAGCGCCACCTGTCGATGATCGCCCTCGGCGGGGTGATCGGAGCCGGTCTGTTCGTCGGCTCCGGTGCCGGTATCGCCGCGGCCGGTCCGTCGATCGTGGTCGCCTACGCGCTCTCCGGTGTCCTCGTGATGCTGGTGATGCGAATGCTCGGCGAGATGTCGGCCGCGTATCCGTCGTCGGGGTCGTTCTCGGCGCACGCGGAACGGGCGATCGGCCCCTGGGCCGGATTCACCGCCGGCTGGTCCTTCTGGGTGCTGCTCTGCACCGCTGTCGGCCTGGAGGGCATCGGCGCCGCGAAGATCGCCAGCGGCTGGCTGCCGGGCACGCCGGAGTGGGCGTGGGTGGCGCTGTTCATGGTCGTCTTCTGCGGTACGAACCTCGCGGCCGTGAAGAACTTCGGCGAGTTCGAGTTCTGGTTCGCGGCACTGAAGGTCGGCGCCATCACTCTGTTCCTGGTGCTCGGCGTCCTGGCGATCCTCGGGATCCTGCCCGGCACGGACTCCCCGGGCGCGAGCCACCTCACGGACTTCCTGCCGAACGGCGGCGAGGGCCTGGTCATCGGCCTGCTCGCCTCGGTCTTCGCCTACGGCGGCCTGGAGACGGTCACCATCGCGGCCGCCGAGTCGGAGAACCCCGTCAAGGGCGTCGCGAGCGCGGTCCGTACGGCGATGTGGCGCATCGCGCTGTTCTACATCGGCTCGATGGCCGTCATCGTCACCCTGGTGCCGTGGGACTCCGAGGCGGTTGTCGAGAAGGGCCCCTACGTCGCCGCCCTCGACGAGCTCGGCATCCCGGGCGCCGGCCAGCTGATGAACGTGGTCGTCCTGGTCGCCCTGCTGTCGGCGATGAACGCCAACATCTACGGCGCCTCCCGCATCGCGTACTCGCTGGTGGAGCGCGGCCAGGGCCCGAAGGGGCTGGGCCGGGTCTCGGGCGGGGTGCCGCGGACCGCCGTGCTGGCGTCCTCGGTCTTCGGGTTCCTGTGCGTGCTGCTGAGCTACTGGCGGCCGAACGACGTCTTCGCCTGGCTGCTGAACATGATCGGCGCGGTGATCCTTGCCGTCTGGATCTTCATCGCCGTCTCGCAACTGCGCCTGCGCCGCCGCCTGGAGCGCGAGTCCCCCGAGAAGCTGGCCGTACGCATGTGGGCGTTCCCGTGGCTGACCTGGGCCGCCCTGGCCGGCATGGCCGCGGTCTTCGTCCTGATGGCCCGGGAGCCGGACACGCGGGTGCAGCTGTACTCGACGGGCGGGATGATCCTGACC
Source organism: Streptomyces sp. NPDC057424 (assembly GCF_042803315.1). Taxonomy (NCBI): domain Bacteria; kingdom Bacillati; phylum Actinomycetota; class Actinomycetes; order Kitasatosporales; family Streptomycetaceae; genus Streptomyces; species Streptomyces sp. NPDC057424. The sequence continues at coordinate 58,720 of NZ_JBHVCP010000037.1, read as the reverse complement.
CTGGCGGCGTTCGGGTACGCGTGGCAGAAGGCCCGCGCCAAGCAGTAGGAAAGCACCGCCGAAAGGCCCGCGCGACACACGCGCGGGCCTTTTTGCGTGCCCGGGCCACCCACTGCCACTCTCCTGCTGCTAACGTGCAGTTGCAAGCGATGTGCAATAAGAGTCCGGAGGGGGACCCACCCATGCCCGTCTACACGCTGCCCGAGCTCCCGTACGACTACTCCGCGCTCGCCCCCGTGATCAGCCCCGAGATCATCGAGCTGCACCACGACAAGCACCACGCGGCCTATGTGAAAGGCGCCAACGACACGCTGGAGCAGCTTGCCGAGGCACGGGACAAGGAGACGTGGGGGGCGCTCAACGGGCTGGAGAAGAACCTGGCCTTCCATCTGTCCGGGCACATCCTGCACAGCATCTACTGGCAGAACATGACCGGCCCGAAGGACGGCGGCGGTGAGCCGCTGGCGCAGGACGGCGTGGGCGAGCTGGCGGACGCGATCACCGAGTCCTTCGGGTCGTTCGCGAACTTCAAGGCTCAGTTGTCCAAGGCCTCCGCGACCACGCAGGGTTCCGGCTGGGGCGTGCTCGCCTACGAGCCGCTGAGCGGGCGGCTGATCGTGGAGCAGGTCTACGACCACCAGGGCAACGTCGGCCAGGCCGCCACCCCGGTCCTCGTCTTCGACGCGTGGGAGCACGCCTTCTACCTGCAGTACCGCAACCAGAAGGTCGACTTCATCGAGGCGATGTGGCAGGTCGTCAACTGGCAGGACGTGGCGCGCCGTTACGAGGCCGCCAAGTCCCGGGCGGACGTGCTGCTGCTGGCGCCGTGACCACGGCCCCGTGAAGCGTCCTGCCTCGTGATCGTCTTCTCACCCTTCACGAACGGCAGGCGGAAAGAAGGAAGCCCCCGCGAGGACGTGACTCGCGGGGGTTTCCCGTGCGTGCGCGTTTCCCATGCGTGCGCTACGGCTTGCGGCCCAGACCGCCGTGCTGTCCGATCGGCACGGTCGGCGCGCCCGGCTCGGGATGCCACAGCGGCACCGAGACCACGCCCGGCTCCACCAGCTCCAGCCCCTCGAAGAACGCCTCGATCTGCTCGACCGGCCGCAGGAAGTACGGGACCGCGCCGGTCTCGTTGTAGCCGTCCTGGGCCTGCTCGTAGACCGGATCCGTGCCGCGGGAGCCCTCGTTGAGGGAGAGGTAGCTGCCCGGGGGCAGCCCGGCCAGGAGGCGGCGGACCAGGTCGCGGGCCTGCTCGTAGTCGGCCACGTGCCCCAGGATGCCGCTGAGGATCAGGGCCGTGGGCCGGGTGAGGTCGAGGGTCTTCCCCGCCGCCTCGATGATCTGCTCGGGCTCGTGGAGGTTGATGGGCTCGTACGCCGTCGCGCCCGCGGGGGTGGAGGTGAGCAGGGCGCGGGCGTGCGCGAGGACCAGCGGGTCGTTGTCGACGTAGACGATCCGCGCCTCGGGGGCGAGGCGCTGGGCGACCTCGTGGGTGTTGTCGACGGTCGGCAGGCCGGTGCCGACGTCGAGGAACTGCCGTACGCCGGCCTCCTGGACGAGGTAGCGGATGCTGCGGCCGAGGAAGGCGCGGCTGCTGCGGGCGATGGTGACGATGCCGGGGAAGACGGCGGTGTACGCGTCACCGGCCGCCTCGTCCACCGGGTAGTTGTCCTTGCCGCCCAGCCAGTAGTTCCAAATCCGGGCCGAATGCGGCACCGACGTGTCGATCTGCGTCATGTGCTCATAGTGCTACGGCACATCGGTCCCGCACGGCATATTGAGTGAGAGGAGTGCGGCGGAACCGTCGGGGTTCATACGCAGTTCGCTGATGGCCGCGTTCCGCAACCGGGGGAGCACTCTGCGGTACTCGCCGACCGGGATCGACAGCAGGGTGCACAGCACCAGGCGCAGCAGGGTGTTGTGGGCGACGACCAGGACGCGTTCTCCGGGGTGGGCGGCGGCGATGTCCCGCAGGGCGCGCACGCCGCGGGCCGCCGCCGCCAGCGGGTCCTCGGCGCCGGGGAAGGAGTGCTCCACCGGGTCGGTCCGGTAGGCCGCGGCCCACTCCGGGTCCTCGGCCTCGAACTCGGCGAGCGTGCGGCCCTCGAGCACACCGAAGTCGCATTCACGCAGGTGGGGTTCGCTCTGGGAGGTGAGGCCCAGAGCACGGCAGGCGGGCTCGGCGGTGGCGACGGCGCGGGACAGCGGGGACGTCCAGATCGCGTCGACGGGATGGGTGGCGGCCCACCTGCCGAGGGCCTCGGCCTGGGCGCGGCCGGTGTCGGTGAGGTCGATGTCGCTGATGCCGGCGTAGCGGTTCTCGGCGTGCCAGACGGTCTGCCCGTGGCGGACCAGCAGAAGGGTCGTACTCATGATGCGGAAGTATCCCGGCTGAGACGGCTGTGTGCGTGCGCGGCGACCGGACCGGGCAGCCAGCCGCGGTCCCGCAGGACGTCGACGAGACGCGCGTACGGCTCGGCGAAGGCCGCCGTGCGGCCGGGTCGGGGTTCTACGACGGTCCGGACGCGGACCATGCGTTCGGCGACGTCCGCGAGCGCACCGGCCCCCGACGCCCCGTAGGCGGCCAGTGCCGCCATGCCCAGGGCCGGTTCCGTCTGCTCGGGGACGCGGGCCGGGCGGCCCAGGATGTCGGCGCGCAGCTGGTTCCAGTAGGGGCTGCGGGCGCCGCCGCCGGTGAAGGTGAGCGGGCCGTCGAGGGAAGCGCCGAGGTGGTGCAGGTAGTCCAGGCACAGGCGTTCGGCGAATCCGACGCCCTGGAGCAGTGCCGCCCACAGGTCGGCGTCCTCCGCGGGGTCGCCCAGGACGAACGAGGTGGCCTCCGGTGCGCGGAACGGGAACCGCTCCCCCGGAGAGACGAGGGGGTAGGCGATCGCACTCGACGGCTCGAACGCCATGGCCGGTGCGTCCATCTCCGACGGGTCGGCCTCCGGGAAATGCGCCGCGAGCGCACCGGCCCCGACGCTCGACGCCCCGCCCGGCAACCACGTGCCGTCCGGAGCGCGGTGGTTGTAGACCACGCCGGTGGGGTCGCGGACCGGGTCGCGGGCGGCGCCCTTCAGTACGAGCGTGGTGCCGAGCACGGAGTTCCAGGAGCCGGGCCGCAGCGCGCCCGACGCGATCTGGCCCGCGCAGCCGTCGGTCATCCCGGCGAGCACGGGCGTGCCGGCGGGGATGCCGGTGGCACCGGCGGCGGCCGGGCAGACCTCACCGAGGCGCGTCCCCGGACGGACGACGCTTGGGAACAGGCCGTCGGAAAGGCCCAGTTCGGCCAGTACGGCCTCCGGCCAGCGGTCGCCCTCGAGGTCGTAGCCCGTCTTGAGGGCATGGCTGGAATCGGCCGGAGGCGGCTCGCCCGTGAGCCGGCAGACGATCAGGTCGGGCTGGTGCGTCAGGCGCAGGGAGGTGCCGCCGTACTCCTCCACCAGCCACGACGCCTTCGGCAGCGCCCAGGTGTCCTGGACCGCGAGCCCCGCCTCCCGGGCCCGGGCGGCCTGCGCCTTCGCCCGCCCGTCGTCGTACATCAGCGCGGGGCTCACCGGGCGGCCCGGGCCGTCCGTCAGCAGCACCGTGCCGGACGTGCCGCACACCGCGAGTCCGCCGATCGGCAGGCCCGGGGGCGCGGAGCCGAGGGCGGCCCGGGACGCGGTGCACAGCGCCGCCCACCAGCGCAGGGGATCCTGCTCGTGCCGCACCCCGTCCCGCCGCCCGGTCAACGGGGCCGAGCCGCTGCCGAGGACCGTGCCGTCGCCGGTGACGAGCAGCACGCGCACGCTCTGCGTGCCCAGGTCGACGCCCAGCCAGGCCGCATCCTCGTCCACCATCCGGAACCTCCCACGCCGTCGCAGCCGGATCTGTGAACTTCTCACTGTGCACCGATATTTTCCCGTGCGCGAGGGATTGACGCCCAACTTCAGCCGTTCCACGCTCTGTTGACGAGTCGACTCGACGTGTTGGCCAGGCTCCCCGCGGAGGTACGGATGGACACGCACGTGCACGACCGCCGGCGCTTCCTCGCCCTCGCCGCCGGGGCGGCGGCGGCCCCGCTGCTCACGGCCTGCGGTGCCGGTTTCGGCGGGAACGACGACAAGAGCGACGGTTCCGCCGCGGACGACGTCACCGGTTCCTTCGACTGGAAGCGGGAGAAGGGCACCACCGTCAAGGCGCTCCTCAACAAGCACCCGTACACCGACGCGCTCATCGCCGACCTGAAGTCCTTCACCGCGAAGACCGGCATCGAGGTCGAGTACGACGTCTTCCCCGAGGACAACTACTTCGACAAGCTCACCGTCGACCTGTCCAGCGGGCGTGCCTCCTACGACGTCTTCATGCTCGGCGCGTACATGGTGTGGCAGTACGGGCCGCCGGGCTGGCTGGAGGACCTCGGGCCCTGGATGCGCAACGCCTCCGCGACCGGCGCCGAATGGGACCAGGCGGACTTCTTCCCGAACCTGCTCCAGGCCGACCAGTGGTCGCTGAAGGCGGGCGCGCCCCTCGGCCAGGGCGGGCAGTACGCGCTGCCGTGGGGCTGGGAGACGAACGTCGTCGCCTACAACACCGAGGTGTTCCGCAGACTCGGCCTGAAACCCGCCGAGTCCTTCGACGAGCTGGCCGAACTCGCCGGGACCATCAAACGCAAGGCACCGGCCGCGGGCTTCGACGGGATGTACGGGATCGCCGTCCGCGGCTCGCGCAGCTGGGCCACCATCCACCCCGGCTTCATGACGATGTACGCCCGCAACGGGCTGAAGGACTTCACGGTCGACGGCGGGAAGCTGACACCCGCGATGAACAGCCCCGAGGCCGTCGCCTTCACCGAGGACTGGGCGCGGATGGTGAAGCAGGGCGGGCCGCCGTCCTGGACGTCGTACACCTGGTACCAGTGCTCCAGCGACCTGGGCGCGAAGAAGGCCGGGATGCTGTTCGACGCCGACACGGCCGCCTACTTCCAGGCGGTGGAGGGCGCCAGCCCCGCCTCCGGGAAGATCGCCTTCCACCCCGGGCCGAAGGGGCCGGGCGGCTCGCTCGCCACCAACATGTGGATCTGGTCGCTCGGCATGAACGCCAAGAGCAAGAAGAAGAGCGCCGGTTGGCTGTTCCTGCAGTGGGCGACCGGCAAGGAGCACCTGCGCAGGAGCGCGATCACCCACAACCACATCGACCCGGTGCGCAAGTCGGTCGCCGAGGACGCCGCGTACAAGGACAAGATGCGGCATCTGCCGGGCTTCCTGGAGACCTTCGAGACGGTCGTCGACCAGACGAAGATCCAGTTCACCCCGCAGGCGCAGTTCTTCGACGCGACGACCAGCTGGGCGGCGGCCCTCCAGGAGATCTACGGCGGCAAGGGCGCGGAGCCGGTCCTGGACGGGCTGGCGGACGACCTCGCCGGCAAGGTGGGCTAGCCGATGGGGTGGCGGCTCACCCTGCGCCCGTACGTCCTGATCGTCCCGGCCCTGCTGCTGACCTGCGGGATCCTCTACCCCTTCGGGCTCGGGCTGTACTACACGCTGTTCGACTTCTCGGCGAGCAAACCGCAGCCGGACATGGTGCGGTTCGAGAACTACGGAGCCGTCTTCACGCAGGAGGCCTTCTGGAACTCGGCGTGGGTGACGGTGCTGTACGCGGTCGGGGCGGCCCTCGTCGAGACCGTGCTCGGGGTCGCCGTCGCCCTGCTCCTGCACCGCTCCACCCTGGTGGGCCGTGTGCTGGAGAAGATCCTGATCCTGCCGCTGATGATCGCACCGGTGATCGCGGCGATCATCTGGAAGCTGATGCTCCAGCCGTCGGTGGGGGTCGTGAACTACCTGCTCAGGCCGTTCGGGCTGGGCGGTGTGCAGTGGACCGACACCCCGACGGGTGCGCTGCTGTCGTCGATCGCCGTGGACGTGTGGGTGTACACCCCGTTCGTGGCGATCCTCGCCCTGGCCGGCCTGCGGTCGCTGCCCACCTCCCCGTTCGAGGCGGCGGCCGTGGACGGCGCGGGGTGGTGGTACACCTTCCGCCGGCTGACCCTGCCGATGCTGTGGCCGTACGTCCTGGTCGCGGTGATCTTCCGGTTCATGGACTCGCTGAAGGTGTTCGACATCATCTACGCCCTGACCGAGGGCGGGCCGGGTGACTCGACCGTCGTCCTCCAGATCCGGGCGTACCTGGAGGCCATCCGCTTCCAGCGCTACTCCTTCGGCATCTCCTACACGATCGTGCTGTGGGCCGTGGTGTACCTGGCCGCGATGGTGCTGGTGAAGCACCTGGGGAAGATCCAGCGGAAGGCCGCGGAGGTCTCCCCATGAGGAAACGTCTGCTGGGGTGGCTGGCGGACGCCGCCCTCGTCCTCTACTTCGTCTTCGCGCTGTTCCCGATCGCCTGGATGGTGATCCTGTCGCTGAAGCCGGCGGACCAGCTCTTCTCCACCTACTTCTCCTTCTCCCCGACCCTCGACGGCTACCGGACGGTCCTCGGCGACAGCGAGGGCATCCCGTTCGTGCGGTTCTTCGTCAACAGCCTGGTGGTGTCGGTCGGGGCGGTCGTGCTGTCGCTGGTGGTGGGGCTGCCGGCGGCGTACGCCTCGGCGCGGTGGCGGTTCAAGGGCTCGGAGAACCTGATGTTCACGCTGCTGTCGTTCCGCTTCGCACCCGAACTCACCGTCATCATCCCGCTGTTCGTGCTCTACCAGAAGCTCGGCCTGTTCGACACGTACGTCGGCGTGGTGTGGGTGCTGCAGCTGGTCACCCTGCCGCTGATCGTGTGGATCATGCGGTCCTACTTCGCCGATCTGACACCGGAGCTGGAGCAGGCGGCCCTGCTCGACGGCTACACCCGCAAGCAGGCGTTCTTCAGGGTGGCGCTCCCGCTGGTCAAGCCGGGCATCGCGGCCGTGTCGCTGCTGGCGTTCATCTTCGCCTGGAACAACTTCGTCTTCCCGCTGATCCTCACCTCCAACGAGGCCCAGACGGTGACCGTGGGCGCGCTGTCGTTCCTCGGCGGGGACCGGCCCAAGTACAACCTCACGGCCGCCGCCGCACTGGTGTCCGTCGTACCACCGCTGCTGCTGGCCCTGACGATCCAGCGGTACCTGGTGCGGGGCCTGTCGTTCGGGGCGGTGAAGTCATGATCCGGCTGAGCGGGATCCGCAAGGCGTACGGGAGGACCGTCGCGCTCGACGAACTCGAACTGGAGGTCCGGGAAGGCGAGTTCTTCTGCCTGCTGGGTCCGTCGGGGGCCGGTAAGACGACCACGCTCAAGACCGTCGCCGGGCTCGAACAGCCCGACTCCGGCACGGTCGTGCTCGGCGGCGAGGACATGCGGGGCGTCGAGCCGTACGACCGGGGCGTGGCGATGTGCTTCGAGAGCTACGCCCTCTACCCGCACCGCTCGGCCTACGACAACCTCGCCTCGCCCCTGCGCTCGCCCCGGTACCGGCTGCCCGCCGCCGAGGCCCGGCTGCGGATCGGTGCCATCGCCGAACTGCTCGGCATCTCCGGGCTGCTGGACCGGAACGTGGGAGCGCTGTCCAACGGCCAGCGGCAGCGCGTCGCCCTCGGCCGGGTCCTGGTCCGCCCGGCCCGGGCCTTCCTGCTCGACGAGCCGCTCTCCCACCTCGACGCCAAGCTCCGCCAGCAGATGCGGGCCGAGCTGAAGGCGATCGGGGCCGTGCAGCACACCACCACCCTCTACGTCACCCACGACTCGGTCGAGGCACTGGCGCTCGGCGACCGGATCGGGGTCATCCGTCAGGGCCGGATCGTGCAGACGGGCACCCGGGAGGAGATCTGGTACCAGCCGTACGACACCGAGGTCGCGCGGGCCTTCGGCCGGCCCCGGATCAACCTGCTGCCGGGGGTGGTGACGGAGAGCGGCGTGCGCTCGGACGGCGGTGTGAAAGTGCCGGTCCGGGCACAGGCCGCCCCGGGCACGGACGTCCTGGTCGGTCTGCGCCCCCGGGACCTCGCCCTGCACGGCGAGGGGCACGAGCTGACCGGGACCGTGTACGTCACCGAGGTGCTCGGCCGGTCCGTCGAGGTCACCGTCCGGCTCGGGACCGGGGAGCAGCGGGTGTCGCTGGTGGCCCCCCGGGCGGACGCGGCGCGCCTTCGTCCGGACGATCCGGTACGGCTCGTCGTCCGGCCTGAGAGCCTGCTGCTGTTCGAGGCCGACCGGCCGGAGCGACCGGGACGACGGATAGAGACGCAGTCATGAGCAGCAACAGCAGCGCTGGACAGCAGGGCCCCGCGGCACGGCAGGCCGCCATGGCCGAGCAGGTGCTGGCCGACGGATCGGCGACGGCGGCGGAGCTCGCCGAGCGGTTCGGGGTGAGCCTGATGACCATCCACCGGGATCTCGACGAGCTCGAACGGCAGGGCGTCGTACGGAAGTTCCGGGGCGGGGTGACCGCGCAGCCGTCGGGGGTCTTCGAGTCGAACGTGCAGTACCGGCTGAAGACCATGCGGGCCGAGAAGGCGGCCGTCGCCGAGCGCGCGGTGCGGATGGTGGAGCCCGGCATGGCGATCCTGCTGGACGACTCCACGTCCACGCTGGAGATAGCCAGGCGGCTGCGCACGGCCGAGGTCACGCCGCTGACGGTCGTCACCAACTTCCTGGAGGCCATCAACCTGCTCTCCGACCAGCGGGGCATCCATCTGATGGCGCTCGGCGGCGACTACGACCCGCTGCACTCCTCGTTCCTCGGGGTGTCGTGCGTGGAGGCGGTCGAGCAGCTCCGGGTGGATGTGTGCTTCGCGTCGACGTCGGCCGTGCACCGGGGTTACGCCTACCACCAGGAGCAGCACATCGTGTCGGTGAAGCGGGCGATGCTCGACGCGGCGGCACGGAACGTGCTGCTGATCGACCACACCAAGCTCGGCCGGGTCGCGCTGCACCGGGTCGTCCCGCTGTCCCGCTTCGACACGCTCCTCGTGGACGACGGGGCGTCGCCGGAGGCACTGCGGGATCTGGACGAGCACAAGGTCCGTTACGAGGTCTGTGCGACGAAGGGCAGCGATGACCGAGCTGGAGCTACGTGATCTGCGCAAGACCTACCGGGCCCGGGGACGTCCGGCCGTGGACGCGGTGCGCGGCCTCGACCTCGCGCTGCGTTCCGGGGAACTGCTGGGGCTGCTCGGCCCGTCGGGCTGCGGCAAGTCGACGACGCTGCGGATGATCGCCGGTCTGGAGCCGGTGACCGGCGGGGACATCCTGGTCGGCGGGGTGTCGGTGGTCGAACGGCCCGCGCAGCGGCGCAACATCGGGGTCGCGTTCGAGAACTACGCGCTGTATCCGCCGCTGTCGGTCGCCGAGAACCTGGCGTTCGGCCTGAAGGCCCGGGGCCGCAAGGCTCGGGGGGACGTCGACCGCAAGGTGCGGGACATCGCCGAGCGGGTCGGTCTGACCGGCCTCCTGGGCGCCCGCCCGGCCGGGCTCTCCAGCGGCCAGAAGCAGCGTGTCTCCCTGGCCAGGGCCCTGATCCGCGAGCCGGATGTGCTGCTCCTCGACGAGCCCCTCTCCCACCTGGACGCGGCCCAGCGCGACACCACCCGCCGTGAACTCAAACGCATCCAGCAGGACCTGGGCCACACCACGATCCTGGTCACCCACGACCAGGAGGAGGCTCTCTCCCTCGCCGACCGGATCGCCGTGATGAAGGACGGCGTCATCCAGCAGCTCGGCACCCCCTTCGAGATCTACGACAGCCCGGCCGGCGTGTTCGTCGCGGACTTCGTCGGCGAGCCCGCGATCACCCTGCTGCCGGGAATCGCCGGTGACGGCCACGCCCGTCTCTCCGGCACGGTGCGCATCGCACTGCCCGTGCCGGTGGAACGGGGCCGTGAGGTGGTGGTCGGCATCCGGCCCGAGGACGTCCGGCTCACCGCCGAAGGCGGCCTGCCCGCCCGGGTCGTCGCCCACGAACCGCTCCTGGAGTCGGGCCTGGCGACCCTCGCCCTGGACGGAGTCGAACGGCACCTGGTCGTCCTGACCGGCCCCGGGGTGCGACTCGCCCACGACGACCGGGTCCGGGTCGCCCCCGACCCCGAGCACACCCACGTCTTCGACGCCGAGACAGGAGAATCCCTGCGATGACCTCCGGAAACAGTGTGCGGGTGGTGGCCGCCGGCGACCACTTCGTCCTGCCCTCGCTGATCACGCGGGCGGTGCGGCACGAGGTGGAGCGGGCGGACGTCGAGGAACTGGAACTCGGCTGGCCGCTGGAGCCGTTCGGGCCGGTCGCCGAGGTGCAGGAGGCCAGCGACGCCGAGGACCGGATGATCGGGGCGCTGGCCGGAGCGGAGGTCCTGGTCACGCAGATGGGACCGGTGACGGAGAGGGTCCTCGCCGCCTGCCCGGATCTGAAGCTGGTCGTGGTCTGCCGGGGCGGCCCGGTCAACGTCAACCTGGACGCGGCGAAGAACCGTGACGTGCGGGTGTGCTTCGCGCCGGGCCGCAACGCCGCGGCCACCGCCGAGTTCACCGTCGGCCTGATGCTGGCCGCCCTGCGCCGCATCCCCCAGGCCCACGCCCCGCTCGCCGGGCAGGGCAGCTGGGAGGGGGCGACGTACTACACCTACGAGCGGAGCGGACTGGAGCTGGAGGACCTGCCGGTCGGGCTGGTCGGGTACGGGGCGGTCGGCAGCCGGGTCGCGCGCGTGCTGTGCGCGTTCGGGGCCCGGGTGATGGTCTACGACCCGTACGTGCACGGCGAGATCCACGGCCTGCGCGTGGCCTCGCTCGACGACCTGCTGCGCCGCTCCCAGGTGATCACCCTGCACGCCCGGCTCACGCCCGAGACGCGGGGGCTGATCGGCGCCCGGGAGCTGGGGCTGCTGCCGTCCGGCGCGGTGGTGGTGAACGTGGCCCGGGGCCCGCTGCTGGACGAGGGCGCGCTGTGCGACGCGCTGGAGAGCGGGCGGGTGTCGGCGGCGGCGCTCGACACCTACGAGCGGGAGCCGCTGCCGGTGGAGTCCCGGCTGCTGGGGCTGGCCGAACGCGTGGTCCTCACCCCCCACTTGGGCGGGGCGTCGCGGGCGGTAGCGGAGAAGGCCGCCCGGATCGCCGCCGAAGAGGTGGGCCGCTGGGTGCGCGGGGAGCCGCTCGCGCACTGTCTGACCTGAGGACCCGGAGGAGAGCCGCATGTACGTCGGTATCGATGTGGGCACGTCCATGGTCAAGGCGGCGGCCTTCGACGCCCTGGGCCGTGAACTCGCCGTGGCCTCCCGGCCGGTGAGCCTCTCCCTGGCCGGAGGGGTCGTCGAGCAGGACATGGAGGAGGTGTACGGAGCAGTCGTCGCCGTGCTCGGAGAGGTCACCGAACAGGTCCCGGAGCCGGTCGAACTGGCCGGGCTCACCGGGCAGGGCGATGGCGTGTGGCTGGTCGACGGCGAGGGCCGGCCGGTGCGCCCCGCCGCCTCCTGGATGGACGGGCGGGCGCACGAACTGGTCGACCGGTGGCTGGCGGACGGCACGTTCGAGACGGTGTTCCGGCGGACGGGCAGCGCGATGTTCCCGGGCTGCCCGGGCCCGCTGCTGGCGTGGTTCGACCATCACGAACCGGAGGCGCTGGACGCCGCGAAGGCCGCCCTGTACTGCAAGGACATGGTGTTCCAGCGGCTGACCGGAGCAGGTCCCACGACGGATGTGTCGGACGCGTCGATGCCGTTCCTGGACCCGCGGACCCGGACGTACGACAACCGGGTCGTCGAAGTGCTGGGTCTCGCGCACCGCCGGGGTCTGCTCGCCCCGGTCAGCGACCCGGTCGCGACGGCCGGGGCGCGGGGCGAGGGCCTGCCGTCCGGGACCCGGGTCTCGAACGGCCCGTACGATCTGCCGGCCTGTGCGCTGGGTGCCGGGGTGACGTCCCCGGGGGACGGTCTGCTGATCGTCGGCACGTGTCTGGCCAGCCTGGTCGCCACCACCGAGCTCGACCTGACGGGGGAGCCGGCGGGCCTGTACATCTCCACCGACCGGCCCGGGCACTGGCTGCGCGCCATGCCCGCGATGGTCGGCACGGCGGCGCTGGACTGGGTGCTGTCGACGACGGGGGTGCGGCACGACGAGGTGGACGGTCTGCTGGCCGGGACGCCGCCGGGCGCGCACGGCGTCCGGGTGCTGCCGTACTTCGCGCCCTCCGGTGAACGCGCCCCCTTCGTCGAACCGCGTCTGCGGGCCGAACTCACCGGTGTCTCCCTGGAGTCGACCCGGGGCGATCTGGTCCGCGCCACCTGCGAGGGCATCGGATACGCGGCCCGGCACTGTCTGGAGGCGGCGGGCCTCACCGGAACCCTGGCCGTCTGCGGCGGCGGCACCCGCAGTTCCGCCTGGATGCGGCTGCTGGCCGACGTGCTCGGGCGGCCCCTGCGGGTCGTCGAGGGCGAGGTGGGCGCGCGGGGAGCCGTCCTGGCGGCGGCCGGACGGTACGGGGTACCGCTGGACGTGGAGGCGTGGACGCAACCGACCGCGGTCGTCGAGCCGGACCCGGACCGAGCGGCGTTCCACACCAGGGGCTACCAGGAGCATCTGGACCTGCTGTCACAGGCCCGGGGCCGGGCACGTCGGTGAACCTGCCTTCGGCAAAGAGGAGTCGCATGCCACTCGGACGGAGATCCCTCCTGCTCGCGGCGGCCGCCGGAACCGCCGCCACAGCCACCGCGGCGGCCGAACCCCGCGAGGGCGGTGGCCCGGTCGTCATCGGCCACCGTGGCGCGGCCGGCTGGCGCCCGGAGCACACGGCGCCCTCGTACACGTACGCCGTGCAGACCGGCGCCGACTGGATCGAACCGGACCTGGTGCCGACGAAGGACCACGTGCTGGTGGTCCGGCACGAGAACGAGATCTCCCGGACGACCGACGTGGCCCGCCGGCCGGAGTTCGCGGACCGCCGTACGGCGAAGACGGTCGACGGGCGGCCGGTGACCGGCTGGTTCACGGAGGACTTCACGCTGGCCGAACTGAAGACGCTGCGGGCGGTGGAGCGGCTGCCCGCGGTCCGCAACCGCAACACCGTCTTCGACGGGCGCGCGGAGGTCATGACGTTCCAGGAGGTCGTGGACCTGGCGCGGCGGCTGTCGCGGGAGCACGGCCGGACGATCGCGGTCTTCCCGGAGACCAAGCACCCCACGTACTTCCGTTCCCTCGGCCTGCCGTTGGAGCCGAAGCTGGCGGCCGCGATCCGCCGCAACCGGCTCGGGCGGCGCGAATGCGTGGTGCAGTCGTTCGAGCCGACGAGCCTGCAGCGGATCGCGGCGGAGCGGCTGGGCGTCCCGCTCTGGCAGGCGCTGGGAACGACGGGCGGGCCCTACGACCTGGTCGCGGCCGGTGATCCGACGACGTACAAGGACATGATGAGCCCGGCGGGGCTCGCGCGGATCGCCGCGTACGCGGCCTGGATCGGGCCGGACAAGGGCTCGCCCGTCGGCACATCGCTGGTCGCGGACGCGCACGCGGCGGGGCTGCGGATCGGGCCGTACACCTTCCGCGCGGAGAACCGGTTTCTGCCGGCCGAGTTCCGGCGCGGGAGCGGAGCGAACGATTTCGGGGACGCGTTCGCCGAATACGCGCTGTACTACCGCATGGGGGTCGATGCGGTAGTAACCGACTTCCCGGACTTGGCGGTGATCGCGAGGAGGAGCTGATGGCGGTGAGCCGGGCGTGCCGGACCTGCGGCACCATGCAGGAGTTCCGGATGTTCAACGCGGCCGAGCGGGCGGTGGTCCGGGCGATGAAGGGGAACGGGCACTTCGTGGACGACTACTGGCGCTGCACCGCCGTCGGCTGCCGGTGGTACCAGCGCTACCTCAACCGCGGCGAGGACGGCCTGCTCCCGGAGGAGCTCAAGATCCAGGCCGCCCCCGCCGAGTGATCCCTACAGGTTGGAGAAGTCCGGGCCCTTGGTGCGGGTGCGCTTGATCTCGTAGAAGCCGGGGACCGAGGCCACGGCGAGGGTGCCGTCCCAGAGGCGGCCGGCCTCCTCGCCCTGCGGGGCCGGGGTGACGACCGGGCCGAAGAAGGCGATCTGCTCGCCGTCGGGGCCGGGCACGGCGATGACCGGGGTGCCGACGTCCTGGCCGACCTTGTCGATGCCCTCCTTGTGGGAGGCACGCAGCTCCGCCTCGTACGGCGTGGAGTCCCAGTGCTCCAGGAGGGAATCGGGCAGGCCCACGTCCTTCAGGGCGGCGGCGACGGTCTCCTTGCCGGGGCCCTCGGCCTGGTTGTGGATACGGGTGCCCAGGGCGGTGTAGAAGTCGCCGAGGACCTCGGGGCCCTGCTCCTGCTGCGCGGCTATGACGACCCGGACGGGGCCCCACGCCTTGGTCTCCAGCAGTTCGCGGTACTCCTCAGGCAGCTCGTCCAGCTTGTCCTCGTTGAGGACGGCGAGGCTCATGACATGCCAGCTGACCTCGATGTCCCTGACCTTCTCCACCTCCAGCACCCAACGGGAGGTCATCCACGCCCAGGGGCACAGCGGGTCGAACCAGAAGTCGACGGGGGTCTTGTCCGACATGTCTCTCCTCAGCAGGGAATCCGTTTCCCAGGGAACGCCGGTGCCCGCACGCCTCATTCCCTGCTGCCCGTCGTCAGGGGCACGTGGCAGGATCGGTGCTGTTCAGCCGTATCCCACGACGCTTGAGGAGTTCCGCCCGTGCCCGGTGAGAATCTGTCCCGCGACGAGGCCCGCGAGCGGGCCGCCCTGCTGAGCGTCGACGGGTACGAGGTGTCCCTCGACCTGCGGTCCGCGGTCGGTGAGGACGTGGGCGACGGGCCCCGCACGTTCCGTTCGGTCACCACGATCCGCTTCCGCTGCAACGAGCCCGGGGCGAGCACCTTCGCCGATCTGATCGCGCCGAGTGTGACGGCCCTCTCCCTCAACGGCCGTGATCTGGACCCCGGCGAGGTCTTCGACGGCTCCCGGATCACGCTGGAGGACCTGGCCGCGGACAACGAGCTGGTGGTCGACGCCCAGTGCGCCTACTCCCGTACGGGCGAGGGCCTGCACCGCTTCGTCGACCCCGAGGACGGCGAGGTGTACCTGTACACGCAGTACGAGCCGGCCGACTCCCGCCGCGTCTTCGCGAACTTCGAGCAGCCCGACCTGAAGGCCCCCTACCGGTTCGAGGTGCGAGCGCCCGAGGGCTGGACGGTGTGGAGCAACGGGGCCGGTGAGCAGACCGACGGGGTCTGGCGGTTCGCCGAGACCAAGCCGATCTCCACGTACATCACCTGTGTGGTGGCGGGCCCGTACCACTACGTGACGGACTCCTACTCCCGTACGTTCGCGGACGGCACCACGCTGGAGATCCCCCTCGGCGCCCTGTGCCGCAAGGGCCTCGCGCCCTACTTCGACGCCGACGACGTGTTCCTCGTCACCAAGCAGGGCCTGGACTTCTTCCACGACCACTTCGACTACCCCTACCCGTTCGGGAAGTACGACCAGGCGTTCGTGCCCGAGTACAACCTGGGCGCGATGGAGAACCCGGGCCTGGTGACGTTCCGGGAGGAGTTCATCTTCCGCGGGAAGGTGACGCAGGCGTCGTACGAGGGCCGGGCCAACGTCATCCTGCACGAGATGGCGCACATGTGGTTCGGCGACCTGGTCACCATGGAGTGGTGGGACGACCTGTGGCTGAAGGAGTCCTTCGCGGACTTCATGGGCGAGTTCTCGCTCGTCGGCGCGACCCGCTTCGTCAACGGCTGGATCACCTTCGCCAACCGCCGCAAGGCCTGGGCCTACCGCGCCGACCAGCTGCCCTCAACCCACCCGATCACGGCGGACATCCGCGACCTGCAGGACGCCAAGCTGAACTTCGACGGCATCACGTACGCCAAGGGCGCGTCGGTGCTGAAGCAGCTCGTGGCGTACGTCGGTGAGGACGCGTTCCTGGAGGGCGCCCGGCGCTACTTCAAGCGGCACGCGTACGGCAACACGCGCCTGGGCGACCTGCTGTCGGTGCTGGAGGAGACCAGCGGCCGGGACATGAGCGCCTGGTCGCGGTCCTGGCTGCAGACGGCCGGGGTGAACTCGCTGACCCCGCAGGTGCTGCTGGGCGCGGACGGCCGTGTCGAGGAGCTGGCGGTGCTGCAGGAGGCCGCCGAGTCGCACCCCGAACTGCGCCCGCACCGGGTGGCGGTGGGCCTGTACCGGGTGACGGACGGCGGGACGCTGGAGCGGTACGCGCGCGTGGAGACCGACGTCGACGGCGCGCGGACGGTCGTGGCGGGACTGGCCGGAGCCGACGCCCCCGACCTGGTCCTGGTCAACGACGACGACCTGACGTACTGCAAGATCCGCTTCGACGCGACGTCGCTGGCGACCCTGCGCGAGCACCTGGGCTCGGTCACCGACCCGCTCGCGCGCGCCCTGTGCTGGTCGGCGCTGTGGAACATGACGCGGGACGCGCTGCTCCCGGCGCGGGACTTCGTGGACCTGGTGCTGCGGTTCGCCGGGCGCGAGTCCGAGATCGGTGTCGTGCAGATGCTGCACGCGTGGGCCGAGTCGGCGGTCACGCACTACGCGGCGCCCGCCCGGCGGGAGACGGCCGCCCGGCTGCTCGCCGAGGGCGCCCGGCGCGAGCTGTACGCGGCCGGGCCGGGCAGCGAGCACCAGCTCGCCTGGGCGCGCTTCTTCGCCCGGACGGCCGCCGCCGAGGCCGACTTCGGCCTGCTGCGGGACCTGCTCGCGGGCACGGCGACGGTCGAGGGCCTCGACCTGGACCAGGAGCTGCGCTGGGTGTTCCTGGAGCCGCTGGCCGCGCACGGGGCCGTGGACGAGAAGGTGCTGGCCGAGGAGCTGACCCGGGACGACACCGCCTCCGGCAAGCGCCACCAGGTGCGCTGCCTGGCCGCCCGCCCGTCCGAGGCGGTCAAGGCGCAGGCGTGGGCGCAGGTCGTGGAGTCGGACGCGCTGTCCAACGCCATGGTCGAGGCGACCATCGCGGGCTTCTCCCAGGCCTCGCAGCGGGAGCTGATCGCGCCGTACGCGGAGAAGTACTTCGCGGGGATCGAGCGGGTGTGGGCCGAGCGGTCGATCCAGATCGGGATGCACGTGGTGCAGGGCCTGTTCCCGTCGCTCCAGCAGTCGCGGGAGACGCTGGACGCCACGGACGCCTGGCTGGACGCCCACAAGGAGGCGGCCCCGGCGCTGCGCCGGCTGGTGCTGGAGTCTCGTGACGACTTGGCACGGGCGTTGCGCGGACAGGCGTGCGACGAGGCCGCTGACCAGTAGCTTTGGCCTGAGATCCGGGCGTTCCGCCTTCGTTACGAGATGAGTGCCCCGTAAGCCGTGACCCCTGGCCCGCACCCGAACGGACCAGGGGCTTTCGGCATCCGAACACTCGTCCTTTAGCGCCGGGTTGTCCGCATTTGTCGACGGACCTGTAACAGCGGTTCAAGGAGGGCCGGAGCGCGGGAAATTGCGGGTCATGACCCACAACACCCCCCTCTCACCCGGCCCGCTGCACGACCTGTCCGGCGGCGCCCGGCCCCGTGTGATGACGACGGCCCAGCTCCGCTCGCACGGCGTCTCCACGGCCGAGACGAACGAGCAGTGCCGCGCGGGCGGCCCCTGGCAGCAGCTCCTCCCGGGCGTGGTCCTGCTCCACCAGGGCCCGCCGACCAGCGAGGAGCGGCTGCACGCGGTGCTGATGTACGCGGCGCGGGAACGCGGCACCGGGGTGCCCGCCCAGCCGGGCGCGGGCCGGCCGCACGCCCCCGCCTACCCCGAGGTGATGATCACGGGCCTGGCCGCGCTGACGCTGCACGGCTTCGCCTCCACTCCCCCGCTGCCGTCCCTGGACACCGTCGACGTCCTGGTCCCGCGGCTGCGGCGGCTGCGCTCGACGGGCTGCGCGCGCATCGTCCGCACACCCGACATGCCCGCCCCCGAGCAGGTCACAGGGGTGCCGGTGGCTCCGGTCGCCCGCGCGCTGGCCGACGCGGTGGCCGAACTCGCGGACGCCGGCGTCGTCCGCCGGCTGCTCACGGAGGCGGTCCGCGGCGCCCACTGCGACCCGACGGCGGTGGTCCGCGAGCTGAACCAGGCCCGGCTGCTGAGCCGCCCCCACGTCGTGGACGCGGTGGAGTCCCTGCTCGCCGAGGGCCGGGCCCGCGCGGAGGACCGCCTGTACCGGACGGTCCAGGAGTACGGCCTGCCCGACCCGGTCTGGAACGTCGACCTGCGCCTGCCCGGCGGCCCCTACCTCGGCGGCCTCGACGCGTACTGGCCCGACCAGGCGGTGGCGGTGGAACTCGACACCCGGGCGCCCCGGCAGGACGACGACGCCCTGTGGTCCGAGTACGCCCGCAAGCGCGAGCACCTGGAGCGGCTCGGCATCACGGTCGTCCACATCACGCCGAGGAAGCTCCGCGACTTCCCGGAGCAGCAGGCGACGGTGATCCGCACGGCCCTGATGGCCTCGGCCGACCGCGAACCGGCGGCGTATGTCGTGGTGCTGCCCCGGTAGGGAAGGGCCGGGCAGGGCCAGGAGGGGAGAGGAGGGGCCGCCGGGGCGCGCCGGCGGCCCCTCCTCGTGTCGCGGACCGGGCCGTTGAGCGGTTCTCAGCCCTTCTTGAGCACCAGTTCGGTGTTGCGGTCCTCCGGGTCGCCGCCGAGGGTCGTGCTCGCGCCGGGGGCGTTGAGGGACAGTTCGCGGTAGAGGGCCGCGAGGCCGGTCTGGGAGAGGTCGGAGAAGTCCGTGCGGTGCGGGGCCGAGGACTCCACCAGGGTCGTGAACAGGGAGATCGTGCCGTCCTTGTTGTCGGTCAGCTCGATGATCCGGGCCAGTTGCGGGAAGTCCACGTGGGAGGCGGTGGAGATCTCCCAGAAGGAACGGCCGCCGGACGGGGAGTGCGGCGTGATGACGTTCTTGTGGATGTGGCCGTTCACCCAGGCGAGCACGTTGCGGTGACCGCCGAGCAGGGCGAGGACCTCCTGGCCGTTGTGCCGGCGCTCCTGGGGGCGGGCCGGGTCGCGGCGGGTGTTGGTCATCGTCCTGCTGGTGTGGTGGCTGAAGATCACCGCGTAGGAGTCCTTGTTGTCCCGCAGCGTCTTGTCGAGCCACCGCAGCTGGGCGCTGCCGAGGGAGCCCTCGTAGTGGCCGCCCGCGTCGGTGGTGTCCAGGCTGATGCCGATGACGTCGTCGGAGACGCGGAAGGCGTAGTACTGGGTGCCCGCGTCCAGGTTGGCGGAGGAGTAGCCGTGGCCGGCCGGGCCGACGCCGCGGTAGGCCGGATCCAGGTGCGCCCGGAGGTACTCGGCCGGGGTGAAGGGCGCGCGCTTCTCGTCGGGGGTGACCGAACGCATGCCGCGGGCGTGGGACGTGAGGAAGTCGTGGTAGCGGACGCCCTCGGGGTCCCGGGCCTTCTTGATCTGCGCCTGGAGCCGCTGCGCCTCGGCCGCGGTCACGTCCATCAGCTTCTTGCCGCCGACGGCGAGTTCGGTGAGGTACGCGTCACCGTGCGAGGCGTAGCAGCCCATCGGGAGGGAGTCGTGGTTGCCGACGGTCGAGTACCAGGGCAGGTTGAGGCCGGGGCTCCGCACCTCACGGATCGCGGCCTTGAGGAAGCCGTCGAGGCGGGGGAAGCCGGCCTGCTTGTCGCTGTCGCGGACGGCGGCGTCCGGCTGCCAGTACTGCTTGAGGCCGCTGTTCTGCACGCCCTCGTACCGACGCGGGTCGCCGGTGTTGGGCGTGATGCGCCCACCGCTCATGATCTTCAGGAACCACTCCAGCTCGGACTTGGCGTTGTTGTCCGTGTTGTCGCCGGTGGTCATGGCGAAGTGCAGCGGGGCGCCGGTGACGGGGGCGCCCCGCAGCGCGTTGATCCGCTCCACGAGCGCGATCGCGCCCTGCACGGTCAGCGCCTCGTGCGGCCGCCAGGCGTGGATGTCGGCCGAGCGCAGGTACTCCAGGCGGAGCGGGTGCTGGGCGTCGATGATGTGCAGGTCGGTGAGCTGCACGAACGCCGCGAGCGCGGTACGGCGCCCGGCGCGGCCGGACTTGGGGGCGGCCAGCTCGGAGCGGACGACCCGCTGCCAGCCGGGACCCTCGCCCAGGCGCCGGTAGCCGGAGCCGCCACGCGGGGCGGCGACGGACGCCACGGTGGTGCCCTTGGTGTACGGGGCCAGCGGCGCCGCGGGTGCCTGACGCGAGGACGCGGCTACGGCCGCGGTGCTCTCCCCGGTGGTGGCGGCCTGGCTGTCGCTGGGCCGCAGGGCGTAGCCGACGCCCCCGGAGAGGGCCACGGCGCCGGTGGCGGCGAGGACGGAACGACGGTGGATGCCCTGGCCGGAGCCGGCGACTGAGCGTGTGCGCGACATGCGCTTCTCTCCCCGAGTGCGAACGCGTCGGCAGTGGTCGCGGGGTGTTCACGACGTGAACACCCCGCTCGTACTGGATCGTTGGCACCGGGAATGACCTGCGCGTAAACGAGGCGGCAACGGGCAGCGCCGATCACCGTACGTGGATCTTGGACTACCCTGCGCGTCGCCGCCCGCTCCGGATACGGCCCGGAGCCGGTCACGCGGCGTTCATCTTCCCGGGCAGTGCACCTACTCCAGGGCGTCGGCCAGCCGTCCGGTGACCGGGCGTTCGCGCCACATCCGCAGGGCGACGTCGACCATCGGCACCCGGACGAGACCGGGGACCGCGTCCAGGTCCTGCCAGGCGGCGAGGTCGGTGGAGCCGTTCAGTTCGTTGCGCAGTTCACCGCCGGCGATCCGGCCCTCGTAGACGAGCCGGACGCCGTGATGGTCGACGGCGGGTCCGAAGCCGTCGCGGAAGACGCGGTGGAAGGAGTTCACGCCGAGCAGCCCGGTCACCTCGATGCGGTACCCGGTCTCCTCCTCCACCTCCCGCCGGACGGTGTCGTAGGGGTCCTCGCCGTGCTCCATGCCGCCGCCCGGCACGACCCACTCGGGCGTGCCGTCCCGGGCGGGCGAGCGGGCGAGGAGGATCTGTCCGTCCCGGACGCATATGGCGTAGGCCGCCACCCTCAACTTCTTTCGCACTCAGGGACGTTAACCGATTTCTTTACCATCTTCAGGACTGATGCTCACAAAACGCATCGCGGGTTTTCCCCATACATCCATTTCGTTTGAGTCAACCCTCCCCAAAGAACTTCCCCTTGCGTAAGGCTGTGCGATCGTCCGGACTTGCCGTTCGGACCGTGTGCGACCAGGACCGATCGGGCCCCGGTCGCTTACCGCTCGTTCCTTTACCTACAAGGGATGCCGATGACCCTCACCCCCCAGCACGACCCGATACGGGGCCGGAGACGTGTGGCACGCATCGCCGTGGCCGCCGGCCTCGTCGCCGCGCTCTCCGCGGCCGGGCCGGTCCCGCTGGCCTTCTCCGCCGACGGGCCGGGCGCTTCGACTCCGGCCGACGCGGACGTCAAGTCCGCGCACGCCAAGCTCGGTTCGGACGACGCGGACCTGCTCGCGGAGGCCAAGGCCGACGGCGACAAGACCGTCACGATGATGATCGCCACCGCGCCCGGGAAGACCGAGCAGGTCGCCGGAAAGCTGGACGCGGTCAAGGGCGGCTCGGTGGGCCGGGCCGACGACAAGCTGGGCTACGTCCGCGCCACCGTCCCGACGACCAGGGCGGACTCGGCGATCGCCGCCGCCGCCAAGCTCTCCTCCGTGCACGGCATCGACCTGCGCGAGGAGATCCCGCTGGACGACCCGACGCCGAGCGCGGACGCCGTCAGGGGCGCCAAGGCCGCAAAGGGAAGGTACTCGGGGCCGGGGAAGAAGACCCCGGCCGAGAACCCGTACAACCCGTCCTTCGAGACGGGCGCGGTCGACTTCGTCGAGGACCACCCGAAGGCGGACGGCCGCGGCGTCACCATCGGCATCCTCGACTCCGGCGTGGACCTCGGCCACCCGGCGCTGCAGAAGACGACGACAGGTGAGCGGAAGATCGTCGACTGGGTGACGGCGACCGACCCGATCATCGACAACGACAACACCTGGCGCCCGATGGTCACGGCCGTGTCCGGCCCGGCCTTCACCTACCAGGGCCAGTCGTGGAAGGCGCCGGCGGGCTCGTACGCCGTCAGCCTCTTCAAGGAGTCGTACACCACCGGCGGCGACGCCAAGGGCGACGCCAACCGGGACGGCGACACCACCGACGCCTGGGGTGTGCTGTACGACGCGAAGTCCGGCACGGTCAGGGTCGACCTGAACAACAACAACGACTTCGCCGACGACACCCCGATGAAGCCGTACAAGGACGGCCACCAGGTCGGGTACTTCGGCACCGACGACCCGAAGACGGACATCGCCGAGCGGCAGCCGTTCGTCGTGGAGATCCGCAAGGACGTCCCGATGGACCCGCTGGGCGGCTCCTGGGTCGGCAAGAAGTCCGACTTCGTCAACATCGGCGTCATCGAGTCCGAGCACGGCACGCACGTCGCCGGCATCACCGCCGCCAACGGCCTGTTCGGCGGGAAGATGGACGGTGCCGCCCCGGGCGCCAAGCTGGTCTCCTCCCGCGCCTGCACCTGGTCGGGCGGCTGCACCAACGTGGCGCTGACCGAGGGCATGATCGACCTCGTCACCCAGCGCGGCGTCGACATCGTCAACATGTCCATCGGCGGCCTGCCGGCGCTGAACGACGGCAACAACGCGCGCGCCGAGCTGTACACGCGGCTCATCGACGACTACGGCGTCCAGCTGGTGATCTCCGCGGGCAACTCCGGCCCCGGCGCCAACACCATCGGCGACCCGTCCCTGGCCGACAAGGTCATCTCGGTCGGCGCGTCCGTCTCCAGGGAGACCTGGGCCGCCAACTACGGCTCGGTCGTGAAGAAGAAGTACGCGATGATGCCGTTCTCCTCGCGCGGCCCGCGTGAGGACGGCGGCTTCACGCCGACCCTGGTCGCCCCGGGCGCGGCGATCAACACCATCCAGACCTGGATGCCGGGCCAGCCGGTCGCCGAGGCGGGCTACACCCTGCCGGCCGGCTACGGCATGCTCCAGGGCACCTCGATGGCCTCCCCGCAGGCCGCCGGTGCGTCGGCGCTGCTGATCTCAGCCGCCAAGCAGAAGAAGATCGACCTCACCCCGGCCACCCTGCGCACGGCCCTGACCTCCACCGCCGACCACATCAAGGGTGTGCAGGCGTACGAGGAGGGCGTGGGCCTCATGAACATCGAGGACGCCTGGGACGCCATCCGCGACGACGCCACCGCGCACTCCTACACGGTCAAGGCGCCCGTCGACACCGCGATCGACCAGTTCCTGAAGACCCCGGGCTACGGCACGGGCCTCTACGACCGTGAAGGCGGCCTGAAGGCCGGCCAGAAGAAGACGTACGAGATCACCCTCACCCGTACGTCCGGCGCCGACAAGGCGATCCGGCACGAGCTGCACTTCGAGAACAACGCGGGCCGTACGTTCCGCATCGTCGGCTCCGACGAGGTGAGGCTGCCGCTGAACAAGCCGGTGACCGTCAAGGTCCAGGCCGCGCCGAAGTCCGCGGGCATCAAGAGTGCGATCCTCGAGGTCGACGACCCGAAGACCGAGGGCATCGACCGGCAGGTCCTGAGCACGGTGGTCGTCTCGGCGCCGCTGAAGTACACGTACTCCGCGAAGGGTTCGGTGCAGCGCAACAGCACGCGGCACTACTTCGTCACCGTCCCCGAGGGCGCGAAGACGCTCGAGGTCGCGATGAGCGGGCTGAAGGACAAGAGCCAGACCCGGTTCATCTCCATCCACCCGTACGGCGTCCCGTCCGACCCGACGTCGACGATCAACTGCTACCCGGACTACCCCAACCCGGCCAACACCTGCCGCCCGGACCTGCGTTCGTACGCGGACCCGCAGCCCGGCGTATGGGAGATCGAGGTCGAGTCGCGCCGTACGTCGCCGCTGCTGAACAACCCGTACAAGCTGGATGTCGCCGTCCTCGGCGCGGCCTTCGACCCGGAGACCGTGACCGTGCCCGAGGCGAAGGTCGGTACCCCGGCCGCCGCCTCCTGGAAGGTGACGAACGGCTTCGCCGCGCTGGACGGCAAGCTGGTGGGCGGCCCGCTCGGCTCGTCGAAGGCGGCCCGTCCGTCGATCGGGCAGGGCGAGACCCAGACCACGACGGTCGAGGTGCCCGCGGGCGCCAAGTCGCTGGACGTCGCCATCGGCGGTGTCTCGGACGCGGCCGCGGACCTGGACCTCGCCGTGTACGACGCGTCGGGCACGCAGGTCGGCAGCTCCGCCGACGGTGACTCGGAGGAGTCGGTCTCCGTGCCGTCCCCGGCCGCCGGGAAGTACACCGTCGAGGTCGTCGGCTACTCCGTGCCGGCCGGCACCACCGAGTACGACTACCAGGACGTGTTCTTCTCCGCCTCCCTCGGCAGCATCACCGTCGACGGGTCGGCACCGGTGAAGCTCGGCACGGGCGACTCCGCGACGGTCTCGGGCAGCGTCACCGCCGCGGCGGCCGCTCCCGAGGGGCGTGAGTTCTTCGGCCAGGTCCAGCTGGTCAACGCGCGCGGCACGGTCGCGGGCCTGGGCAGCGTGAAGATCGAGAAGGTGCTGCCGTAGCGGTATCGCGGCAACCTGGGGCGGGCGTTCCGGTGGGACGCCCGCCCTTGCTGTTCCTACCGGCACGGGGAGGTGCGCGAGGCCGGCAGCGCCTCGGTGATCCACGCCCGGTCGCGGGCGATCTCCTTCTCCCCCGTGGTCCACATGTCCGGCCCGGCCTGCCCGCCGGGGATACCGACGAGAACGTGGTCACCGGCCCGCAGCCGGGGCTCGACGCCGGTCTCCACGGGGAAAGTGATCCGCTTTCGGCCCTTGTCCGGCTTGTAGTACCGCGCCACGTCGAGGGTGATCCGGTCCCGGCCGGTGCCGGGGAGGGTCTCGACCCCGGCGACGGTGCCCTCCACGACGATCCGGGCACAGGCGAGATACCCGGCGTGGCCGAGCTTCGCGTCCTCCCCACTGGTCTGCGGCCGGCCGCCGGCACTGTCGGAGGCGGCGCCCTGGTCGCCCCCGGCGCCCATGCCGCCGCTCTGGGTGACGAGCCAGCCCATACCGATCACGAGACTGGCACCGACGGCCGCGACGAGGCCCTTCAGGGCGACGGCGCGGGGTGCGGGCCGGGTGCGCCGCCGCGAGGACAGCGCCGTGACCGGCGAGCCACCGCCCCCTCCCGGCTCGGCCGCGCCCTCGCCTCCGGCCGCCGCGGACAGCCCGCCCGGCCCGGACCCGGCAGTCGCCCCCGGCCCCGGCTCGGTTCGCTCCGCCGGCGTTCCGGTGTCCGCACCGGCCTCCGCCTCACCCGCCCGAGCCAGCGTGTCCCCGAGCAGCCCGAGCTGTCGCCGGAGCAGTGCCACATCCGCCGCCGCCGCATCATGGGCGGCCATGAAGGCCGCGTCCCGGCGGGCCTCCTCCGGGACGGGGTCCCCGGCGAGTACGGCCATCAGCGGGTCCATACCGTCGTACTCACCGCCGCCGTCACGCTCTCCATGGCGCCGGTCGTCGTCGTTCCGGGCGGTCACGTCACACCACCTCGTCCTCGTGCAGGCGGGCGCGCAGGGCCCGTACCGCCGTGTGCAGCCGGCTCTTGACCGTGCCCTCGGGGACGCCGAGCAGCTCGGCGATGGACCGGAGCGGCAGGTCGGCGTAGAAGCGCAGGACGACGACCTGGCGCTGGGCGTCGGGCAGCTCGTCCAGGCCCTGGGCGACGGCGACGGACAGCACGCTGCTGTCCTCGCCGGAGGGATGCGCCGGCTGGCGCAGGGCGGCCAGCCGCTCTCCGAGGCGCTCCTGGCGGCGCCTGGCCCGGTGCCAGTCCATGGCGAGGTTGGAGGCGACGACCGCCGCCCACGCCGAGACGTCCCGCGGCGCCTCCCGGCCACTCGCGGCCCGTTCCAGCAGCCGCAGGCGGACCTGCTGCACCCCGTCCGGCAGGTCCGCCTGCGGCACCCCGCCGAGCGCGAGCACCGCCCGCACCCGGCGCTCCTGTGCCGCGTCCAGCGGATCGGCCTCGCTCGGCGGATCGGCCGCGTCCAGCGGATCGCCGCCGGTCGCGGCGTGCGCCTCCCGGGCGCGCCGGGCCCTCCCGCGCAGCAGCACAAGCCACCCCCCTCACCGTGTTTCTCCTACGACGCCGGCACGCCGCGGAACGTTCGGTCGTTTTCCCGACGCGTGCCGGCCCGGCGACAGAGGCGTACATCACACTTCCGTGTGGCCGGGACCGGCATGGGCAGGCGAGCTTGCGGCGGACGACCCCTGCCGGACGAATTCCTCCAGCTCAGCGGGGTCGACACCGCAGGTCCGCAACCATGGAGCGGGACAGGCCGTCCCACTCTCCGGGCAGACCGGGGAAAGAAGTGGACAGGCGGGCCGTGGTCGGCCGCATGATGGAAAAGCCTCGGCCAAGCAACGAGAACGTGAAGAGACGCAGGAGAGGGAGTCACCGTGAGGGTCGGAATCGTCGGAGCCACCGGACAGGTGGGCACGGTCATGCGCAGGATCCTCAAGGAACGGAACTTCCCGGTCACGGAGCTGCGTCTGTTCGCCTCGGCCCGTTCGGCGGGCTCGGAGCTGGACGGCGTGACGGTGGAGGACGCGGCGACCGCCGACTACACCGGCCTGGACATCGTGCTGTTCTCCGCGGGCGGTGCCACGTCCAAGGCGCTGGCCGAAAAGGTCGCCTCGCAGGGCGCGGTCGTGATCGACAACTCCTCCGCGTGGCGCAAGCACCCGGAGGTCCCCCTGGTCGTCTCCGAGGTCAACCCGCACGCGATCAGGAACCGCCCCAAGGGCATCATCGCCAACCCGAACTGCACGACCATGGCCGCGATGCCGGTCCTGCGCCCGCTGCACGACGAGGCGGGCCTCGAGGCCCTGGTCGTCGCCACGTACCAGGCGGTCTCCGGTTCCGGCCTGGCGGGCGTCGCCGAGCTGCACGGGCAGACGCAGAAGGTCGTCGCCGACGCGGACCAGCTCACGCACGACGGTGAGGCGGTCGACTTCCCGGAGCCGGGCGTCTACAAGCGCCCCATCGCCTTCAACGTACTGCCGCTGGCGGGTTCGATCGTCGACGACGGTCTGAACGAGACCGACGAGGAGCAGAAGCTCCGCAACGAGTCCCGCAAGATCCTGGAGATCCCCGAGCTGAAGGTCTCCGGCACCTGCGTGCGCGTCCCGGTCTTCTCCGGCCACTCCCTCCAGGTCAACGCCCGCTTCGCCCGTCCGCTGAGCCCGGAGCGCGCCACGGAGCTCCTGCAGGACGCCCCCGGCGTCGTCGTCACGGACATCCCCACCCCCCTCCAGGCCGCCGGCAAGGACCCGTCCTACGTCGGCCGCATCCGCCGCGACGAGACGGTGGACAACGGCCTCGCGCTCTTCGTCTCCAACGACAACCTCCGCAAGGGCGCCGCCCTGAACGCGATCCAGATCGCGGAGCTGGTGGCTGCGGAGCTGCAGGGCTAGTCCCTGCGCACCTCGTAGAGGAAACAGCCGTACTCGACGGCCCGGACGTGGACAAGTACCACGGCCGGGTCGTCGAACGCTTCCAGGAAGGCCTGTGGGAAGTTCTCCCGCTGGGCCCGTGCCCGTTCGCGCAGATGATCGAGGCTTCCTGGCGTGAGCGCGCTGAACACCTGTCCAGTCCTGCCACAGCTCGGCGCGGCATCGCCGAGCAGCTCATGGCGCCGACAGCTGAGAACGGCACGTCGCGCCAGCTGGTGCCCACGGCCCCGTCCGCCCGCGTGACCGCACGGGCGGACGGGGCCGGCGCCTCACGCTGCCGGAGCGCATGAACATGCACGCCGCCGAACAGGTCACCCGGGCGCCGGAGGGCGTCGCCCAGTACGTCGGGACCTTCACCTCGCCCATTGATCTACCGGCATGGGGAAACGTCGTGGTCGGGCTCGCCACTGTGGCCGCCAGCACGGAGCGGGCGCTGTGGCTGCGCTACAACTGGCTGCTCGACGGCGGGGCGGGCTGACCCGCTTCTTCGGACCGGTCGAGCGTCCCGGCGACGCCAAGTGGAGGGCGTGCCGGAGCCGGCTCCGGGCCCGGTGCGGCACCGGGACGGGCGGACGGCGGCGGTGCGCGCGTTCGCCCGGACCCTCACCACCCGAGGGGTATCCCTAGGAGACGCCCCGGTCGTCGCCTGACGCCGAGCCGCCGTGGAAAGATGGCGCAACCCACCCATAACGAGGAGATGACCGCGTGCCTGGCACAAACCTGACCCGCGAAGAGGCGCAGCAGCGGGCGCAGCTGCTCGCCGTTGACTCGTACGAGATCGAGCTCGATCTCTCCGGCGCGCAGGAGGGCGGCACCTACCGGTCCGTGACCACGGTGCGCTTCGACGTGACGGCCGAGAACGGCGCGGAGTCGTTCATCGACCTGGTGGCGCCGGCCGTGCACGAGGTGACCCTGAACGGGGACTCCCTCGACCCGGCCGAGGTCTTCGCGGACTCCCGGATCACGCTGCCCGGACTGCTCCACGGCCGCAACATCCTCCGGGTGGTCGCCGACTGCGCGTACACCAACACCGGTGAGGGTCTGCACCGGTTCGTCGACCCGGTCGACGACCAAGCCTACCTCTACACCCAGTTCGAGGTGCCGGACGCTCGCCGGGTGTTCGCGAGCTTCGAGCAGCCCGATCTGAAGGCGACCTTCCAGTTCACCGTGAAGGCGCCCGAGGGCTGGACGGTCATCTCCAACTCGCCGACGCCCGAACCGCAGGACAGCGTCTGGGAGTTCGAGCCGACTCCGCGCATCTCGTCGTACATCACGGCGCTGATCGTCGGCCCGTACCACTCGGTGCACAGCGTGTACGAGAAGGACGGCCAGTCCGTCCCGCTGGGAATCTACTGCCGCCCCTCGCTCGCCGAGTACCTCGACTCGGACGCCATCTTCGAGGTGACCCGGCAGGGCTTCGACTGGTTCCAGGAGAAGTTCGACTACGCGTACCCGTTCAAGAAGTACGACCAGCTGTTCGTGCCGGAGTTCAACGCGGGCGCGATGGAGAACGCGGGCGCGGTGACCATCCGCGACCAGTACGTGTTCCGGTCGAAGGTGACGGACGCGGCGTACGAGGTGCGCGCGGAGACCATCCTGCACGAGCTGGCCCACATGTGGTTCGGCGACCTCGTGACCATGGAGTGGTGGAACGACCTGTGGCTGAACGAGTCGTTCGCCACGTACACCTCGATCGCCTGCCAGGCGCACGCGCCCGGGAGCCGGTGGCCGCACGCGTGGACCACCTTCGCCAACTCCATGAAGACCTGGGCGTACCGGCAGGACCAGCTGCCGTCCACCCACCCGATCATGGCGGAGATCCGGGACCTGGACGACGTCCTGGTCAACTTCGACGGCATCACGTACGCCAAGGGCGCCAGCGTCCTGAAGCAGCTCGTCGCCTACGTCGGCATGGACGAGTTCTTCCTGGGCGTGCAGGCGTACTTCAAGCGCCACGCCTACGGCAACACGCGCCTGTCGGACCTGCTGGGGGCACTGGAGGAGACCTCCGGCCGCGACCTGAAGACCTGGTCGGAGAAGTGGCTCCAGGCCGCCGGCATCAACGTGCTGCGCCCGGAGATCGAGACGGACGCGGACGGTGTCGTCACCTCCTTCGCGATCCGTCAGGAGGCCCCGGCCCTGCCCGCCGGTGCCAAGGGCGAGCCGACACTGCGGCCGCACCGGATCGCCGTCGGCCTGTACGAGCTCGATGACGTCAGCGGCAAGCTGGTCCGCGACGAGCGGATCGAGCTGGACGTCGACGGCGAGCTGACGGCCGTTCCGCAGCTGGCCGGGCGGCGCCGCCCGGCCGTGATCCTGCTCAACGACGACGACCTGTCGTACGCGAAGGTCCGCCTGGACGAGCAGTCCCTGGCCTTCGTCACGGAGCACCTGGGCGACTTCGAGTCCTCCCTGCCGCGCGCCCTGTGCTGGGCGTCGGCCTGGGACATGACCCGCGATGCCCAGCTCGCGGCCCGCGACTACCTGTCCCTGGTGCTGTCCGGCATCGGCAAGGAGTCGGACATCGGTGTCGTGCAGTCGCTGCAGCGGCAGGTGAAGCTGGCGATCGACCTGTACGCCGACCCGGCCGCCCGTGAGGCGCTGCTGGCCCGCTGGACCGACGCGACGCTGGCGCACCTGCGGGCGGCCGCGCCGGGCAGCGACCACCAGCTGGCGTGGGCGCGCGCGTTCGCCGCGACGGCCCGTACACCCGAGCAGCTGGACGTGCTGGACGCGCTGCTGGACGGCTCGCAGACCGTCGAGGGCCTGGTCGTCGACACGGAGCTGCGGTGGGCGTTCGTGCAGCGGCTCGCGGCGGTCGGCCGGTTCGACGAGGCGGAGATCTCGGGCGAGTACGACCGCGACCGCACGGCCGCCGGTGAGCGCCACGCGGCCACGGCCCGGGCGGCCCGTCCGACGCCGGAGGCCAAGGCGGAGGCGTGGGCGTCGGTCGTGGACTCCGACAAGCTGCCGAACGCCGTGCAGGAGGCGGTCATCGGCGGCTTCGTCCAGACCGACCAGCGCGAGGTGCTCGCCCCGTACGCGGACCGGTACTTCGAGGTGGTCAAGGACATCTGGGAGTCCCGCTCCCACGAGATGGCCCAGCAGATCGCCGTCGGCCTCTACCCGACCGTCCAGGTCTCCCAGGAGACCCTGGACAGGACGGACGCCTGGCTGGCCTCGGCCGAGCCGAACGCGGCCCTGCGGCGCCTGGTCTCGGAGTCCCGGGCGGGCGTGGAGCGCGCCCTGCGGGCCCAGCGGGCGGACGCGGCGGCCGGGGAGTAACCGGCCACGGAAGCGGTGGGGGCGCCCGGCGTGTGCCGGGCGCCCCTTCGCTTGCCCTCGGCCCACCCGTGGGCGGGACCGGCCGAGAGTCGCTGCGGCGTTCCTCCCGGCGCGGCCAAGGGCTCCCGACGGCCAAGGGCTCCTGACGGCCGGGGGTGGCCGACCGGGGCCGCTGCGCCCGCGGGCCCGCCTCTACCGTCGCAACGCCCCGTCCCGCGCGTCCGCCGCGGCTGTGCGGACGTTTTTCCCGGCCGAGCCGGGGGTTCGCGAGGGCCGGGTGACGAACTGCCCCGCCACGGTCGCCCCGAACGCCAGCCCCATGCCGGCCAGTTGCACCGGAGTCAGCGTCTGTCCGAGTGCCGCCCACCCGACGGCGGCCGCGGTCAGCGGGGAGAGCGGTCCGAGGAAGGTGACCTGGGTGGCGGTGAGACGGCCGATGCCACGGAACCACAGCCAGTACGCGACCGCCGTGTTGGCGACGGCGAGGTAGAGGTAGCCGCCGGCCGCCGGGCCGTCCAGCGCCGGTGGCGCGCCCTCGGCCAGGAAGGCGAGCGGCGCGATGAGCAGGCCTCCCGCGGTCAGCTGCCAGCCGGTGAGGGCCAGCGGTCCGACGCCCTCGGGGCGCCCCCAGCGCTGGGTGAGCACGATGCCGGTCGACATCGACGCCGTGGAGGCGACGGCGGCCAGCAGGCCGAGCGTGTCCAGCGCCCCGTCCGCCCGCAGCACGACGAGGCTGACGCCGAACGCGGCCACGGCCCCGGTCACCAGCGTGCGCGCCGACGGCCGCTGCCCGAGAAGCAGTACCGAGAGGCCGGCCACGAACAGCGGACCGGCCGAGCCGACGACCGCCGCCAGGCCGCCGGGCAGCCGGTAGGCGGAGAGGAACAGCAGCGGGAAGAAGGCGCCGATGTTCAGTGCGCCGAGCACCGTCGCCTTCCACCACCAGGCGCCGCGCGGGAGCATCCGGGCGAGGGCGAGCAGCAGCAGACCGGCGGGCAGGGCACGCACCAGGGCGGTGAACAGGGGGCGGTCGGGCGGGAGGAACTCGGTGGTGACCGCGTAGGTCGTGCCCCAGGAGACGGGTGCGAGGGCGGTGAGGGTGATGAGGGCCGGTCGGGAGGTGGCCATGGAAGACACCCTTCGGAGTAGGTCGGCAGAAAGTAGCTTAACGCTAAGCAACTTATAGTCAAGCCACTTTCTTGCAGGTGACCGAGAGGCGGCCGATACTCGTGGCATGAGCGAACGCCCGGAGCAGCGCAAGGACCCCGTCGACGCGATCATCGACCAGTGGGCGACGGTCCGGCCCGACCTGGACACCGCCGCCATGGAGGTCTTCGGCCGGATCAACCGGCTCTCGCACGCGATCGGCGAGCGGGTGGGGAAGGCGTACGAGCAGTTCGGGATCGCCCGCGGGGAGTTCGACGTCCTGGCGACCCTGCGCCGCTCCGGCGAGCCCTACACGCTCTCGCCCCGGCAGCTCTCCGCGACGCTGATGCTCACCACCGGCGGCATGACGGGACGGCTGGACAAGCTGGAGCGGGCGGGGCTGCTGCGCCGCTCTCCCGACCCGCACGACCGGCGCGGGCTGCACGTCACGCTCACGAGCGAGGGCCTGAAACTGGTCGACGAGGCGGTCGGGGCGGGGCTGGCGGTCCAGACGGAGGCGCTGTCCGCCCTGGGCGCGCGGCGGGCCGGGCAGCTGGCCGATCTGCTGCGGGACCTACTGGCCGGGACGGACAGGGCCTGACACGACGAGGGCGCCGTCGCGGATATCGCGACGGCGCCCTCGAAGAGGAACGCTGGTCAGGCCTTGACCTCGCTCTTCGCGTCGGCCTTGGTGGCGATGTTGGAGCTGGTCGGGTCCTTCTTCTGGTGCGACTTGTCGCCGATCATCACCAGACCGTGGATGACCAGGTACAGCACGATCGGGGCCACGACGAAGAGGCCCAGCGTCTCGATGACGCTCAGGCCCGGGCCGGGGTCGTCACCGTCGTCGCGGTTGAGCGCGCTCGCGGGGGACGACATGAGCAGCATCATCAGCGTCGTACCGGCTGCCAGGGCGCCGGCGCGCAGGGCGTTCTTCTTGTCCACGGTGTCAAAGTATCCAACGCCGACCCGGGACGCGCGCCCGGGGTGCCGTAAGAAGCCCTCGCCTCATGTGCCGCCCTCCCTGAGCACCTCCATCAGCGCGTGCAGCCGCGGCGAGGCCGCCAGGTCCTCCAGCGTCACCGGCCGCCCCTGCGCGTCCGCGATCGGCAGCCGCCAGTTCGGGTACTGGTCCCAGGTTCCGGGGAGGTTCTGCGGGCGGCGGTCGCCGACGCCGTCAGGGAGCCAGACGCCGATCATGCGGGCCGGGGTGCGCAGCAGGAAGCGGTGCACGGCCTGGATCTCGGCCTCCTCCGACGAGGTGTCGCTGCCGCCGCCCGTGCCGTGCAGCAGGCCGAGCCGGGAGAGCAGGGCCAGCCACTCCCCGGCGTCGGCGGCGGCCTCGGCGCGCTCCTCCTCCAGGGGGCGGGTCAGCAGGCCCAGGCTGTCGCGGAGCTCGACGTGCTCACCGGTGAGGCGGGCGGCCGTGGAGGGCAGGTCGTGGGTGGTGGCGGTGGCCAGGCAGTCGGCGCGCCAGCCGTCGGGGGGCAGGGGGCGTCCGTCGCCCTCCCAGTCGCGCTCGAACCACAGGACGCTCGTGCCGAGCACGCCGCGCTCGCGCAGCGCCTCGCGGACGCCGGGCTCGACGGTGCCGAGGTCCTCGCCGATCACCAGCGCCCCGGCCCGGGAGGCCTCCAGGACGAGGACGGCGAGCATGGCCTCGGCGTCGTAGCGGACGTAGGTGCCCTCGGTGGGCGGGTGGCCCTGCGGGACCCACCAGAGGCGGAACAGGCCCATGACGTGGTCGATGCGCAGGGCACCGGCGTAACGGAACAGGGCGCGCAGCAGCTCGCGGAACGGGGCGTAGCCGGACTCGGCCAGACGGTCGGGGCGCCAGGGCGGCAGGCCCCAGTCCTGGCCGCGGGCGTTGAAGGCGTCCGGTGGAGCGCCCACCGACATGCCGGCGGCGAAGTGCTCCTGCTGCGCCCAGGCGTCGGCGCCCCCGGGGTGTACGCCGACCGCGAGGTCGTGCACGATCCCGACCGGCATCCCGGCCTCGCGCCCGGCGCGCTGCGCGGCGGTCAGCTGGGTGTCGGTGAGCCAGGCGAGCCGGGACCAGAAGTCGACCCGGTCCATGAGGCCGTTGCGGGCCTGGGCGGTCTCGGCCGAACGCGGGTCGCGCAGGCCGGTCGGCCAGCGGTGCCAGTCCGAGCCGTGCACCTCGGCGAGCGCGCACCAGGTGGCGTGGTCCTCCAGGGCCTGGCCCTGCTCGGCGAGGAAGTCGCAGTAGGCGGCGCGCCGGCCGGGGCCGAGGGGGACCTCGCCGAGCAGCTCCAGCGCCTCCCGCTTGAGTTCCCACACGGCGTCCCGGTCGATCAACGCGCCGTTGCGCAGCACCGCTTCGCGCAACCGGCCGGCCCTTTCCAGCAGGGCGCGCAGGCGTTCGGGGTCCTCGGCGTAGGCGGCCTCGGGGACGTCCTCGATGCGCAGGTGCACCGGGTCGGGGAAGCGACGCGAGGAGGGGCGGTACGGGGAGGGGTCGGTGGGGGCTCCGGGCACGGCCGCGTGCAGCGGGTTGACCTGGACGAACCCGGCGCCGAGCGACCGCCCGGCCCAGCCGGCCAGCTCGGCGAGGTCACCGAGGTCGCCCATGCCCCAGGAACGGCGGGACAGCAGGGAGTAGAGCTGGACGAGCAGTCCGCAGGACCGTCCCGCGGGGGTGGGCAGGCGGGGCGGGGCGACGATCAGGTGGGCCGCGGCGGTGCGGCCGTCGGGGGTGGTGGCGGTCAGCCGGTGGACGCCGGGCGGGAGGGCGTCCGCCGAGGTGCGGCTCTCGCCCTGCTCGGTGTCGATCCGCAGCCGGGTCCCCTCGGGGAGCGCCGCCAGGGCGGCCGGGGGGCTGCCGCTCCAGCCGGCCACGGTCGGCGGCAGCAGCCGTTCGTCCCGTTCCCGCTCGCGGGCCGCGAGCGCGGCGCGGACGGCGCCGGGCGTGCTCGCGTCCACGCCGAGGGCGGCCAGGGTCAGGGTGACCGCGGTGGCCGAGGCCGGGACCGTGCGGTCCGGGGACGGGCTGTAGGAAGTGGCGACGCCGTGCAGGACGGCGAGGCGGGACAGGTCCTCGGATGGCGGGTCGGCCGGCCGGGGTGCGGTCATCTACATCCTCGTGAAATCCGGGACGAAGGCCGAGGGCTCGCTGGTCAGGGGAGCGGCTTCGGCGAGCGGCGGCTCACTCGTGAGGGGCTCGGCGTCGGACAGCGGGGGCTCGCTGGTCAGCGGCAGTTCGGTGTGGGTGCTCTCGGAGCTGAAGACGCAGTAGCGGGGGTCGGCATGGTGAGGGTCGTCGAGGTCGGCGGACTGGTCCGCCACGGGTTTGGACTGGGCCGGGAGCGGAAGGAAAGTCATCGCAGCCACGGGGGCCTCCTTGTCGAGTACGGCTTTCAAAGGGTCATCGCAGCCCTACCCAGTCGACGCGAAGGCAGACGCCCCAGGCCCAACATCGTGCTCCTGCTCACATTCCGCTCCCCTCCACACTGTCCAGATTCCGGCATTTCGCCCACAGCGGCCACTCTCGTTGACACCTCGACCGGGCGGGTGGTGGGCTCGTTCCACCGGTCGAACATCTGGAGGGGGCCTGTGGGACTGCGGTGTGGGAAGCGGGCCGCGGCCCTCGCGGTCGCCGTCGTCGCCGGGAGCCTCGTCGCCCCGCCCGCCGCGATGGCGGTTCCGCCGGCCCCGGGCACGACCGCGACACCGGCCCCCGACACCGCCGGACCGGACCTCTCCGTCTGGCCGCGCCCGCAGTCGCTGCGCGCGAACGGCGCCCCGGTCGCGGTACCGGACGAAATCGCGCTGATCACCGCTCCCCAAGCGGACCCCCACGCCGTCGAGGCCCTGCGCGAGCTGCTGCGGCAGGCCGGTGCCCGCCGGATCACGGACACGCCCGGGCCGGGCGCCCTGGTCGTGCGGGCGCGGACGGAGCCCGTGCGCCCGGGCGACCGGCGCGCCCTCCCCGCCGGGGGATACGAGCTGTCCGTGGGCGCGGGCGGCGTCTCCCTCACCGGCACCGGCGAGGACGGCCTCTTTCACGCTGCGCAGACGCTGCGGCAGCTCCTGCGCCCCGACCGCACGATCGCGGCGGCCGTCGTCCGCGACTGGCCCGGCACCGCCGTACGCGGCATCACCGAGGGCTTCTACGGCACCGCCTGGACGCACGGGCAGCGCCTGGCACAGCTGGACTTCATGGGGCGCACCAAGCAGAACCGCTACCTGTACGCCCCAGGGGACGACCTCTACCGGCAGGCCCGCTGGCGTGAGCCCTACCCGGCTCGGCAGCGGGCCCGGTTCCGGGAGCTGGCCGAGCGGGCGCGCGGCAACCACGTCTCACTCGGCTGGGCGGTGGCCCCCGGCCAGGCGATGTGCTTCGCCTCCGACGCCGATGTGCGGGCGCTGACGCGCAAGCTGGACGCGATGTGGGCGCTGGGCTTCCGGGCGTTCCAGCTCCAGTTCCAGGACGTCAGCTACAGCGAGTGGCACTGCGGGGCGGACGCCGACCGGTTCGGCTCCGGCCCCGAGGCGGCGGCGCGGGCCCAGGCCCGGGTGGCGAACGAGGTGGCCCGGCACCTGGCGCGACGGCACCCCGGCGCCGCCGGTCTGTCCCTGATGCCCACCGAGTACTACGAGGACGGCACGACCGACTACCGGCGGGCGCTGGCGAACGAGCTGGCCGCGGGCGTCGAGGTGGCGTGGACGGGCGTCGGGGTGGTGCCCCGCACCATCACGGGAGGCGAACTGGCCGACGCGCGCGAGGCGTTCGGGCACCCGCTGGTCACGATGGACAACTATCCGGTCAACGACTACGACCCCGGCCGTATCTTCCTCGGCCCCTACCGGGGCCGTGAACCGGCCGTCGCGACCGGCTCGGCCGCCCTGCTCGCCAACGCGATGCAGCAGCCGGAGGCGTCCCGCATCCCGCTGTTCACCGCTGCCGACTACGCCTGGAACCCGCGCGCCTACCGCCCCGCGGAGTCCTGGCGCGCCGCGATCGCCGACCTCGCGGGCGGGGACCGGCGCCGCGAGCAGGCCCTGGCCGCGCTGGCCGGAAACGACGCGTCGTCGGTCCTGGACGACGAGGAGTCGGCGTACCTGCGGCCGCTGGCCGAGGCGTACTGGCGGTCCCGCACCGCGGGCGGCGCGGGCACCGGCGACGACGCCGCGCGGCGCCTGCGCGAGGCCTTCACCGTGCTGCGTGAGCTGCCCCGGCGACTGTCCGGCTCCGGCCTCGGCTCCGAGGTCGCCCCCTGGTCGCGGCAGCTGGCGGACTACGGCGAGGCGGGCACGGCCGCGCTCGGCATGCTGGACGCGCAGCGCGCCGGGGACGCGGCGGCGGCCTGGACGGCGTACCGCAGGCTCGGCGCGCTGCGGACCCGGCTGGAGTCGGCGCCGGTAGAGGTCGGCAAGGACGTGCTGGATCCCTTCCTGCAGCGGGCGCAGAAGTCGTACGCGGCCTGGTCGGGCATCCACCACGAGCCGCCCCGCAACCCCGGCGACGGCCGCACCCTGCGCTTCCCGCGGCCCCGGGCGCTGACCGCCGTGACGGCCCTGACCGAGCCGGGCACCGAGGGGAGCGTCGAGGTGCACCAGCCGGGGCGGGGCTGGCGGGAGGCGGGCCGGCTCGACGCCTCCGGGGCGACCGAGGTGCGGCTCGCGGGACGCGCCGACGCCCTGCGGGTCACCGGCCCCGCCCCTTCCCGCGTCCACCACCTCATCCCCTGGTTCACCGACTCCCCCGCCACCTCCCTCGGCCTGCCCCGCGACCGGGCGGACATCGAGACCGGCCGGACCGAGCGGCTGACCGCCCGGCTCGAGTCGCTGCGCCCCGCAGACGCCCGCGGCAGGCTCACCGCCGAGGCGCCCGAGGGCGTCCGGGTCCGGGTGCCGAAGGGCGAGCTGACCGTGCAGCGCGGAGCGACGGTCGAGGTTCCGGTCGAGGTGACCGTGGAGCGTGGCACTCCGATGCGGTCGTACGACGTCCGGCTGGGGTTCGCGGGAGCGGACCGCACACTCACCGTGCGCACGGTCCCGCCCACCGGCGGCCCCGACCTGGCCCGCACCGGCACCGCCCGTTCCTCGGGCGACGAGACGCCCGACTTCCCCGCCTCGGCCGCGAACGACGGCGACCCGGAGACCCGCTGGTCGTCCCCGGTCGACGACGGTGCCTGGTGGCAGGTCGAGCTGGCCCGCCCGGCGCGGCTCGGCCGGGTCACGCTGCACTGGCAGGACGCCCACCCCGCGTCCTACCGCGTCCAGGTCTCCCCGGACGGCCGCCGCTGGCGCACCGCCGCCACGGTCCGGGACAGCCGGGGCGGCCGGGAGATCGTTCCGATGGACGCACGGGACGTGCGCTTCGTGCGGGTGCAGGGCGACGAGCGGGCCACGCCGTACGGGTACTCGCTGTGGTCGGTGGAGGCGTACGCCGTCTCGGACTGACCCCCCATCCGGCACGGTGGCGCACTTTTTCACCGCTCACTATTCACTCAGTACATGTACTCAGTGAATAATGAGCGGCATGAGCACCCGCCACATCCTGCTGGGCCTGCTCGCGACAGGTCCGAGCCATGGCTACGACCTCAAGCGACGCCATGACGAACGCTTCCCGCAGGCCCGCCCGCTGGCCTACGGGCAGGTCTACACGACCCTGCAGCGCCTCGTGCGGGACGGCCTCGCCGAGGTCGACGGCACCGCATCGGAGGGCGGCCCGGAGCGCACGACGTACCGGGTGACGGGCGAGGGGACGCACGAACTGGCCCGGTGGGCCGGGGAGATCGCGCCGCCCGCGCCCTTCGTGGCGAACGAGATCTTCGCCAAGGTCGTCGTCGCGATCCTCGCGGGCGGCGATCCGGACGCGTATCTGAGCGCGCAGCGCACCGCGCACATGGAGCGGATGCGGGAGCTCACGGCGGTCAAGGCCGCCAAGGGCGCGGACCTCGCGACCGTGCTCTCGGCTGACTACGCCCTCAACCACCTCGACGCCGACCTCCGCTGGATGAGCACCACGGCGGCCCGGCTCACCACCCTGACCGCGGAGGTCGACGCAGCATGAGCAGACCCGTGCCCCTTCTCACGGCCGGCGGCCTCATCAAGGCGCACGGCCGGACACCCGCCCTGCGCGGCGCGTCGGTCGAGCTGAACGCCGGCGAGATCCTCGCCGTCCGGGCCGCTCGGCGACGACGCTGATCGCGGCGGAACGGCTGCGCGACGACCCCTGGGCGGCTGCCCGTACGCACGCGGCGGTGCTGCTGGTGACGATCGTCGGGACCGGTTTCACGGGCATCCGGCAGGTGCTCCTGGACACGGTGCACTCCCGCACGAACCTCACCGAGAGCCCGGACTACTACACCACCGGCACCGACCTCACCGGCGCCGCCATCGCGGTCGCCTTCGCGATCACGCTGTCCGGCCTCGCCGTCGGCACCGCGGAGTCCCTGGCCACCCGCCGCCGGGGGCTGGCCGCGCAGGCCGCCGCGGGTGTGCCACGCGCGGTGCCCGGCCGGGCCCTGCTGCTGGCCCCCGCGATGCTGCTCGCGGGCCTGGGCGGGACGGCCATCGGCACCTGGTACGCGCTGCTCACCGGCCACCCGGTCCCCTGGGCGACCGTCCTGGTCCCCGTCGCCGTCTACGCCGCCTGCCTGCTGGCGGCGGCCACCTCGCTGCCCCTGCTGCGCCGCTCGGTACGCCCGGGGGAGCTGCGCTACGCATAGCCGCCCTCCCCTTCTGCCGGACGTCCCGGGGAACAGGAGCTCCCCGGGCCGGTCGGCCGGCCGCACGCGGCACGACGAAGGCCCGGATCGTCTTCAGGCGGAAATGCCGTCGATCCGGGCCATGGCGTCCTCCGCGCCGTACGGCTGCAAGTACGGCATCCAGCGCGGATCCCTGTGGCCGGTCCCGATGATGCGCCAGGCCAGGCCGGACGGGGGGGCGGGTTTGTGGCGCAGCCGCCAGCCGATCTCGAAGAGGTGCCGGTCGGCCTTCACGTGGTTGCAGCGGCGGCAGGACGCCACCACGTTGTCCCAGACGTGTTTGCCCCCGCGGCTGCGCGGGATGACGTGGTCGACGCTGGTTGCGACGCCACCGCAGTACATGCACCGGCCCCCGTCGCGGGCGAACAGCGCCCGGCGGGTCAGTGGAACGGGCCCCCGATAGGGAACCCGGACGAATCGCTTGAGCCGGACCACGCTGGGTGCGGGGACTGTGACGGTCGCGCTGTGCAGATAGGCGCCGGACTCCTCGAGGCATACGGCCTTGTTCTCGAGGACGAGGACGAGCGCGCGGCGGAGCGGTACGACGCCTAGCGGCTCGTACGACGCGTTGAGGACCAGGACATGCGGCACGGATGCCTCCTTGGACGCCGGCGGCGCGTGGCTCGCGCCGGGACGATTCGTAGCCAGTTTCCCCTCATGCCTGGTGGAAGCGCCACCATGTCCCCGTAACGGGCTGGGAGTGTTTTCGACCACATCACCTTCATCCCACGGATCGTGGCCTGTTCAAGCCCAGGTGAGCACAGCCCCTCCTTCACACATTCTGCGAGAGCACACACAATGCCCCGTTAGTGTGGTGGTTCTGCCCGTTCGGTGACCCAGTCGTGACCTTGACCCCCTGAACCGCCGCGCCGGGGCAGACCGCTGCACCTGGAGGTACCTGCCGTGTCCCTGTCCGTTGCGGACGCCGTCCTGTCGGCCGCCGACCCGTCACCGTCGCCGACCCCCTCGGAGACCCAGTCCCCGAGAGTGCCTTCGCTCCAGGACGCCCAGGAGAGCGCGACGAACGCGGCCGGCTGGGTCGAGCAGAACTGGTCGACGTGGCTGGCGATCGGCCTCAGGGTCCTGCTCATCGTGGTGATAGCCGCGGTGCTGAGGGTCT
The DNA here is from genome assembly GCF_042803315.1 of Streptomyces sp. NPDC057424. NCBI lineage: Bacteria > Bacillati > Actinomycetota > Actinomycetes > Kitasatosporales > Streptomycetaceae > Streptomyces > Streptomyces sp. NPDC057424. The sequence continues at coordinate 17,952 of NZ_JBHVCP010000037.1, read as the reverse complement.
TCGTGCGACGTGCGATCACCAAGCTGATCGACCGCATGAACCGCAACGCCCAGACCGGGGAGAGCAGCGCGATCGGCGGGCTGCTGGTCAATGTCGAACGCCGTCGCCAGCGCTCGCAGGCCATCGGTTCCGTACTGCGCTCGGTGGCGTCGTTCCTGATCATCGGCACCGCCGCGCTGATGATCCTGGGCACCTTCCAGATCAACCTCGCCCCGCTGCTGGCCTCGGCCGGTGTCGCCGGTGTGGCGATCGGCTTCGGCGCCCGCAACCTCGTCACCGACTTCCTGTCCGGCGTCTTCATGATCCTCGAGGACCAGTACGGCGTCGGTGACTCGATCGACGCGGGTGTCGCCTCCGGCGAGGTGATCGAGGTGGGCCTGCGGGTGACCAAGCTGCGCGGCGACGGCGGCGAGATCTGGTACGTCCGCAACGGCGAGGTCAAGCGCATCGGCAACCTCTCCCAGGGCTGGGCCACGGCCAACGTCGACGTCACCGTCCACGTCGGCGAGGACCTGGACAAGGTCAAGGCCGCCCTGGACGAGGTCGCCGAGAAGATGGGCGCCGAGGAGCCCTGGAACGAGCTGCTGTGGGGCCCCATCGAGGTCCTCGGCCTGGACAGCGTGCTGCTGGACTCCATGGTCGTGCGCGTCACGGCCAAGACGATGCCCGGCAAGTCCCTGACGGTGGAACGGGAGTTGCGCTGGCGCATCAAGCGGGCCTTCGACACGGCGGACATCCGGATCGTCGGCGGCGCCACGGCCTCGGCCGAGGAACAGCCCGTCGACCCGACCGCGGCGATGGCCGCCCCGTCGGTGTATGCCAACTCGGCGTCCCCGCAGTCGGTGGCGGCGTCCCCGCTCGCGCCGCCCGCGCCGACGTCCACCACGAAGTAGCCGTCACACCTGAGGAAGAGGGCGGCACCCGGTCCTGCCGGGTGCCGCCCTCCTCGCGTGTGCGGATGCGGGTGGGGGGGCTCACCTCGGTCACCCACGTCTCGGCATGCCTCGTCAACGCCGACTTCCCCCTCGCGGAGGAACGACTGGCCGCGGCGCTGCGGGCCCGGGGCACGACGGTGAGGGTCCGCAACGACACCTTCGCGATCCCGCGGGCCGGTGTCACCGAACCCGGGGGGGGTGGTCGTTGAGCCGGGGGTGCCGGGCTGCCAGGACACCACCGCCCAGGAGGACGGGGGTCTCCTCGGCCAGGAGGTCCAGGCGGGTCAGCAGTTGCTGACCGTGCGCGCACCGAAAGCGGTACCGCAGGTGGTGACGTCCAGCCCGGTCCTGGGCCCGGCACTGCTCGGACTGGACCGGGTCGGGCCGGGGGAGGGAGCGCAGGGGAGACTGCGAGCGCACTACAACAGGTGAGGCACCCGTGCCCGCGTACGGCGGGAAGGGAGGGACGCGCCGGGGGCCCGGGAACCGAACCAACCCCCCTTACGTGTTCCTGGACGAGGGGTGTGGCACGGGAAGCCGCGAGAAGTGGTGCAGGGGGGTGCGCCACACTGCGATCCGATCAAGATCCAGGCAAGGCCGGTGCGGATGCCGGTCCCGGCAACGATACTTGCGGCGACGGATGACCACGGGGGAGGTCACAGTGACGTACACGGCGAAAAGCAGCACACCGCCACCGGGCCCCGGCCTGCCCGTCCTTCCGGCCGTACCGGCACAACCGGCGCCCCCGCCCGGGCCACCCGGCACCCCCCGGGCCCTCTCCCCGTCCCCGGCAGGGCCCCGCCGCACCGCCTTCGCCGAGGGCCTCGACCAGCTCCGCTCCGCCGCCACCACCGAGCCAGGCCGCCTCCGCGTCATCGGCGCCCTCCTGGCCCTCCTCGTCATCGCCTTCGGCGCCGTCACCGCCTGGCAGATGACCGAGCGCGCGGCCGCAGCCGACGACGTCCTCACCCGCAGCCAGCCCCTCAGCTCGGACGCCGCCGACATCTACCGCTCGCTCGCGGACGCCAACACCGCCGCCTCCAGCGGCTTCCTCGCCGGCGGCCAGGAGTCGGCCGGCACCCGCGACCGCTACGAGCGGGACATCCGCACGGCCGCCGAGAAGCTCGTCAACGCCGCCGCCAACGCCGAACCGGGCTCCCCGTCCACGGCGACGATCGCCGAGCTCAACCGGCTCCTCCCGGAGTACAAGGGCCTGGTGGAGCGCGCCCGCACGTACAACCGCCAGGGCTTCCCCGTCGGCGGCGCCTACCTGCGCTACGCCAACGAGAAGATGCAGCAGCAGATGCTCCCGGCGGCGGAGGACCTGTACAAGAAGGAGAACCAGCGCCTCGGCGCGGACTACGCGGCCGCCACGCCCTACCCCTGGGCGGCCATCGCCCTCGGCGTCGCCGCCCTGGCCGCCCTCGCCTGGGCCCAGCACCGCAACTACCAGCGGACGAACAGGGTCCTGAACCACGGCCTGGTGGCCGCCACAGCCACCGCGACGGTCGTCCTCCTCTGGCTGGTCGTGGGCCACACCCTCGCCCGCGCCGGCCTGAACGACTCCTACGACCACGGCGTCCGCTCCCTGAACGTCCTGCACGACGCGCGCATCGCCTCCCTCAAGGCCAGGGGCAACGAGAACCTGACCCTGGTGGCCCGCGGCGCGGAGACGAAGAAGGTCGGCGAAGAGACCTACGACGCCTACGACTACGACTTCGGCACGGACATCAAGGCCCTCGCCACGCACCTGGCGGCGGCGGAGAAGCTCGCCGACGACACCTCGGGCGAACGCCCCGTCACCGCCGCCGTGGGCAACATGACGGAGTGGAAGAAGCGCCACGCCGCGGCCCGCGAGCAGGACGAGAACGGCAACTACCAGGAGGCACTGGACCGGGTCATCGGCACCGAGGACGCGACGGGCGAATGCTTCGACAGCGTCGACGAGAACCTGCGCACGGCCCTCGCGCACGAGGAGACGGAGTTCGAGCGCGCGGCGGGCGACGGCCGCGACGCGCTGACGGGCATGCCGGCGGGCACGGCCGTCCTCGCGGTGCTGGGCGCCGCGGGCGCGGTCCTGGGCATCGGCCGCAGGCTGTCGGAGTACCGATGAACCGGCCAGGGGCGAAGGGAGGAACGACCGTGCGAAACGCGCTCAGGGGCTGGGGCGGAGTGACCGCGATGGCAGTCGTCTGCGCCCTGGTGGCGCTGCTGGCCCTCTGCCTGCCGCTCACCACGGCCACCCAGCACACCACCGCAGCGAACCGAACAGCCCAGACCAAGGCGGAGGAGGACTGCGAGGCCCCCGAGAAGCAGACCCTCTCCCCCTCCTCGTCCGACGGCGACACGATCCGGACGATCAAGGGCCGCAAGGGCGGGAAGCGCAAGCTGATCGTCGGCGTCGACCAGAACAGCTACCGCTGGGGCTACCGCAACCCCAACAGCGGCAAGACCGCGGAACTCGAGGGCTTCGACATCGACCTGGTCCACCGCATCGCGGAGGACATACTCGGCGACCCGGACGCCGTCCAGTTCAAGGCGATCCCCACCGACCAGCGCATCCCGGCGATCCAGGGCGGCCGCGTGGACATGGTCGTCCGCACGATGACGATCAACTGCGCCCGCATCGCCGACGTCGCCTTCTCCGCGCCCTACTTCAAGACGGGCCAGCAGGTCCTGGCCCCGAAGTCCTCCCCCGTCAAGGGCTACGACGACACGCTCGCGGACCGCAAGGTCTGCACGGCGGCCGGCTCCACGGCGTACTCCACGCTGGAAGCGGACCAGAAAGCGGGCGAACTCCCCGCCAGCACGGACATCTCCACCACGGTCCCGAACCAACTCGACTGCCTGGTGCGGCTGCAGCTCGGCGAGGTCGACGCGGTGGTGACCGACGGCGCGCTCGCGGCGAGCCAGGCGGCACAGGATCCGACGGTCCAGCTCAAGGGTGACGCCTTCACTGCCGAGTACTACGGCGTGGCGATGAAGAAGGACGCGGACGACCTGGTACGCCGGGTCAACCAGATCCTGGTGGACTACCGCAAGGACACGGCGAACGGCTGGCAGGCGTCGTACGACCAATGGCTGTCGGCCACACTGGGCAAGGATGCGACGAAGTCGGAACCACCGGCACCGCAGTACCTCCGCACCCCCTGACACCTGCTGGACCCGCGAGCACCCCACCGGACGACGACAGACGACACGCGACACACAACCGCAGCGAGAGGTGATCGATGGGCGTCACGGGACCCACCGGGCCGGTGATGGACCGGGACGAGGTGGACCGTGCGCTGGCGCGGCTCGGCGCGGAGCACGAGGCGATCGAGACCTCGCTCCTCGCCCTGCAGGACCACGCGGGCCGCAGACTCCTGGAGGGCGCCGAGCTCACCGGCGTCACCCAGGAGCGCTGGACGTCCACGGAGGCGTCGATCACGCTGCTGTGGACGTACTTCGACGCCTATACGGACGCGCTGCGCTCCGCCCGAGACATCCGGGCCCGCCGCCGCTGGTCCAGCCGCGAGGACCTGGCGGAGCTGACGGAACTGCTGAACGGCGACTCGGTCACCGTCGCGGGCAGCGCCACGGCGACGGCCAACGCCCCCACCCTGCACGGCAGTCCGTCGAAACTCAGCGAGCGCTACTCACTCGCCACCCTCGTCGACCGGATGAACGAGCTGTACGCGGCGAGCCTGGACATGGTCGTCGCCGCGGACGCGGTCTGGTCGGCCCTGCCGGCCCGGATCGATCTGCTCGCTGCCGAACTCCAGCGCACCCGACGGCTCGCGCACTCGGTCGGCGTTCGCCCCGGCGAGCACCCGGCGGGCGACGATCTGGAGCGCATCACGCGGATACTGACGAAGCTGCGCGAGCAGGTGGTCTCGGACCCGCTGGCGTTCTGGCTGGCCGCGGAGGGCAGTTCGGCACCGGGCGGCGGCAGGCCGGACACGACGGTGTACGACCGCGAGGCACGCGCCCTGGAGGACGTACGCCGTGAGATCGACGCCGTACTGACGGTTCGCCAGGACGCCGAGAAGCGGATCGTGAAACTGCGGGACATCCTCAGCCGCGCGGACCGCACGCTCGCGGAGGCGCGCACGGCACGCGGCGAGGTGCTGGCGAAGATCGCGGCGACGGAGGTACCGGTCGTCAGCGGTCCGCCGACCGTGCTGCAGGAGCAGCTGGCGGCGGCCGCCGAGTACCGCAGACAGGCGCAGTGGCACCGGCTGTCCCCGCTGCTGGAGTCGCTGGAGCAGAAGGCCGAGGACGAACTGCTGCGCGCCCGCGAGTCGTTGACGGCGGTCACCGCCCCGCTGGCGGTCCGCGCCGAGCTGCGCGGCCGTCTAGACGCCTACAAGGCGAAGGTCGCCCGGCACGGGTTCGCCGAGGACACGCTGCTGGTGGAGCGGTACGAGAAGGCCCGCCGCATGCTGTGGAGCGCGCCCTGTGACCTGCGCGCCGCCGAGCAGGCGGTGCTGCGCTACCAGCACGCGGCGGCGGAGCTGTTCGGCGGCCCACGGGTGCCGGGGCAGGGCGGGCCCGAGGACGACCGGAGGGGGCCGGGCGCATGAGCGACGAGGGGGAGTCCATGAGTCAGGCACCACACGAGCCGGCCGGCGCGCCTCCGCGTACCTGCCAGCGCCCCACTTGCGGCGGCACCTACGAGGACGTGGGCGGCGGCGAACTGTACTGCGACACCTGCGGTCTCGCGCCGGTCGTCGCGGCTGGGGGTCCCCCCTCCGGGGGAGGCATGGTCGGTTCGCCTCCCACCGGCATCACGGCCGGAGGCAGGGGCGGCTCCCGCGGGTCGGCCGGCAGCGGCAGTTCCCGCTCCAGCAGCCGTAGTTCGCGCACGTCGTCCCAGTCGTCGAAGTCCCGCCGCTCGGTGTCGGGGCGCCTGTCGCGGTCCCTGTCGGGCACGTCGACGGGCCGCTCGGTGTCGGTGCGCAGCTCCGGCTCGACCGCCGGTTCCGGGTCCCGGGGCCGGCTGGGCGCCGGGCTGGTGCAGGTGCCGCCGATCCCGCGGCCCGACCCGCGCGCGATGGTCCTGGACAACCCCGAGGTTCCGGAGCGGAAGCGGTACTGCTCGCGCTCGGACTGCGGCGCCCCGGTGGGCCGGGCACGGGGCGACCGGCCTGGCCGTACGGAGGGCTTCTGCACCAAGTGCGGCCATCCGTACTCGTTCGTGCCGAAGCTGAGAGCCGGGGACGTGGTGCACGGCCAGTACGAGGTGGTCGGCTGCCTGGCGCACGGCGGGCTGGGCTGGATCTACCTCGCCGTCGACCGGGCGGTCTCGGACCGCTGGGTGGTCCTCAAGGGCCTGCTGGACACGGGCGACCAGGACGCGATGGCGGCGGCGATCTCCGAGCGGCGCTTCCTCGCGGAGATCGAACACGCCAACATCGTGCGGATCTACAACTTCGTGGAGCATCTGGACCAGCGCACGGGTTCGCTCGACGGCTACATCGTCATGGAGTACGTCGGAGGCAAGGCGCTCAAGGAGATCGCCAACGCCCGCCGCACCGCGCAGGGCAGGCGTGACCCGCTGCCGGTGGAGCAGGCGTGCGCGTACGGCATCGAGGCGCTGGAAGCGCTCGGGCACCTGCACAGCCGGAACCTTCTGTACTGCGACTTCAAGGTCGACAACGCGATCCAGACCGAGGACCAGCTCAAGCTGATCGACATGGGCGCGGTGCGCAGGATGGACGACGAGGAGTCGGCCATCTACGGCACGGTCGGCTACCAGGCCCCGGAGGTGGCCGTGGCGGGCCCGTCGGTGGCGAGCGACCTGTACACCGTCGCCCGCACCCTCGCCGTCCTGACCTTCGACTTCCAGGGCTACACGAACGTCTACGTCGACTCCCTGCCCGACCCGGACCACATCGAGGTGTTCCGGCAGTACGAGTCGTTCTACCGGCTCCTGGTCCGTGCCACGGACCCCGACCCGGCCCGCCGGTTCGCCTCCGCGCAGGAGATGACCGAGCAGCTGACGGGCGTCCTGCGGGAGGTCGTGTCCCTCCAGACGGGCCGCGCCCGCCCCGCCCTGTCCACGCTGTTCGGACCGGAACTGCGGGTCACCGACACGGAGTTGTTCCCCAGGCTGGACGGCGAGGTGTCCCGCCTGGGGGCCCGGGTGGTGCGGCCCCGGGCTCGCGCCGGCGCTTCTGCCACCCTGCCGCACCCACAGCGGCCCGAGAGCCCGCACAGCCTCGTCAAGCCCGTCGACGCCCCCGCTGCCGCCTTCGCCCTGCCCGTCCCCCGCGTCGACCCGGCCGACCCCAACGCCGGTTTCCTCGCGGGCCTGATGACCTCCGCCCCGGCCGAACTGCTCGGTGCCCTGGCAACCGCCCCCGCCCCGTCGATCGAGACCCGGCTCCGGCAGATCCGGGCCTTGCTGGAGACCGGAGACCCTGCCGCCGCGCTGCAGGCGCTGGTCGCGCTGGAGGGCGAGCGGCCCGACGACTGGCGGGTGGTCTGGTACCGGGGCGTGGCCGCGCTGGTGACGGGCGACGACGAGGGCGCCGCGCTCGCCTTCGACGCGATCTACGACGCCTTCCCGGGCGAGATCGCGCCCAAGCTGGCGCTGGGCCTGTGCGCGGAGGTGCTGGGCCAGCTCGACAACGCCGCCGAGTACTACCGGCTGGTGTGGTCGACCGACCCGAGCTATGTGAGCGCCGCGTTCGGCCTGGCCCGGGTCCAGCTGGCGACCGGGGACCGGCGGGACGCCGTACGCACGCTGGAGTCGGTTCCCGAGTCCTCCATCCACTACACGGCGGCGCGGGTGGCTGCCGTCCGGGCGCGGCTGCGGCAGCGTACGGCGACCGCGTCCGACGCGCCGTTCCTGGCGGATCTTTCGGCCGCCGCGGCGCAGGTCGAGGCGCTGGAGGCGTACGGTCTGGATCCGGCGCGGCGGGAGCAGTTGTCGGCCGAAGTCCTCGGTTGCGCGCTGGACTGGGTACTCTCCGGGGACCAGGGTTCCGCCCCTCCCGCCGCCGGGGGACGGACGCTGCTCGGCAGCGGCCTGGACGAGCGGGGCCTGCGTTTCGGTCTGGAACGCTCGTACCGCACGCTGGCCCGGCTGGCGCGGGGCGGCGAGGAGAGGATCGACCTGGTGGAACGTGCCAATCGTTACCGCCCCCGGACGTGGGTGTAGTTGATGTCGCAGATGCCCCAGTTGTCCGCCTGCCCGAGCTGCGAGGAACCCCTCGAGTCGGGTGACCGTTTCTGCGGCGCGTGCGGATACGACCTGTCCGCCGTGCCGGCACGGCCTCAGGACAACCCGACCATCACCATGAACGGCTCGGTGCCCGCCCCGGGCGCGCCGGCCGGTGAGTATCCCGAGCCCCCGCCGGCGCCACCCGCCGGCGCGGCCTGGCCCGCCCCCGGGCCCGGCGGCACCGGCGCCCCGGACGCGGCGCACCTGCCGACGGACCTCCCGGGCACGGACTCGGGCGGCTCCGCCCTGCCGCCGCAGGCGCCCCCGCCCCCGAGCGCCCCGCCGACCCCCGCCGCCGGCGTGCGGTTCGACCGGCCGCCGCAGCCCGACGGGTCTGCCGCGTCGCCGGAGATCTACCAGACACAGCCCGACGAGTACCTCCTCCAGGCACCGGACCCACGGGTGTCCGCCGAGCCGACGGCCCAGGCCGCGGGCACCGGCGGCAAGGTCTGCGTCGCCTGCCGGGCCGGCCGCGTGGACGACGACGGCTACTGCGAGAACTGCGGCCACGCCCAGCCGCGCGAACGGGACCACATGGAGCAGGAGTCCGGCCCGGTGGCCGCGGTCAGCGACCGCGGCCTGCGCCACCACCGCAACGAGGACGCCTTCGCCGTCGGCACCACCGCGCTGCCCGACGGCTCCCCCGCCTCCGTCGCGGTCGTCTGCGACGGCGTCTCCTCGGCGACCCGTCCCGACGACGCCTCCGCGGCCGCGTCGAAGGCGGCGGGCGAGACGCTGCTGGCGGCCCTGCCGCGCGGCACGCACCCACAGCAGGCCATGCATGACGCGATCCTCGCCGCCTCGCGAGCCGTCAACTCGCTCGCCGGGGAACCCGCCACGATCCGTGAGCAGGCCCCCCACCAGAACGCCCCCGCGTGCACCATCGTCGGCGCCGTGGTGACGTCGGGCCTGCTGATCGTCGGCTGGGTCGGCGACAGCCGCGCCTACTGGGTCCCGGTCGACCGCAGCGCTCCCCCGGCCCGGCTCACCGAGGACGACTCGTGGGCCGCGCAGATGGTCGCCGCGGGCCTGATGAGCGAGGCCGAGGCCTACGCCGACGAGCGGGCCCACGCGATCACCGGGTGGCTCGGCGCGGACGCCTACGAACTGGAACCGCACACCGCCGCGTTCAAGCCGGACCGGCCCGGCGTGGTGGTCGTGTGCACGGACGGCCTGTGGAACTACGCGGAGGCGGCAGAGGAGATGGCCCGGGTCGTCCCGCTCGACGCCGCCACGCATCCGCTGCACAGCGCCCGGGTGCTGGTCGGCCACGCCCTGGACGGCGGGGGCCACGACAACGTAACAGTGGCGCTCGTGCCGTTCCCGGCCGTGCCCCAGGGGGCAGGATCGGCCTGAGGCCACGTACGGGGACGCCTCGGCGGACCGGAGGGGACCAGTCCGCCTACCGTCATCACCCCGCCGCGGCGGGGGCTTTGGAGGGGGATCGAAGCAGGCATGGCCAATTTCTCGAAGTCGAACGTGCCCCAGTTCTCCGTGGACGTCTACCAGAACGAGTACCTGCCGGAGGGCGCCGGCGAGGTCAACGCCATCCTCACGGTGACGGCGACCGGCGGCGGCACGATCGGCAGCGCGGTCGCCGCGCCCCACCTCTACTCGCCCGGCCAGGGCCCGTCCGCGGCCGTGGCGATCATGGTCGACTGCTCCGGGTCGATGGACTACCCGCCGACCAAGATGCGCAACGCCCGCGACGCCACGGCCGCGGCGATCGACACCCTGCGCGACGGTGTGCACTTCACGGTGATCGGCGGGACGCACGTGGCGAAGGAGGTCTACCCGGGCGGCGGACGCCTCGCGGTCGCCGACGCCACCACCCGCGAGCAGGCCAAGCAGGCCCTGCGCTCCCTCAGCGCGGGCGGCGGCACCGCCATCGGCACCTGGCTGAAACTGGCCGACCAGCTGCTGTCCACCGCGGACGTCGCGATCCGGCACGGCATCCTGCTCACCGACGGCCGCAACGAACACGAGGCACCCCAGGACCTGAAGGCCGCGCTCGACGCGTGCGCGGGGCGCTTCACGTGTGACGCGCGTGGCGTCGGCACCGACTGGGAAGTGAAAGAAGTCACAGGGATCGCCTCGGCTCTGCTCGGCACCGCCGACATCGTCGCCGATCCGGCCGCGCTCGCCGCCGACTTCACGCAGATGATGGAGACGGCGATGGGCAAGGAGGTCGCGGACGTCTCGCTGCGGCTGTGGACCCCGGTCGACACGACCGTGAAGTTCGTCAAGCAGGTCGCGCCGACGGTCGAGGACCTGACCGGCCGGCGCACCGAGGCGGGCCCGCGCGCCGGCGACTACCCCCTCGGTTCCTGGGGAGATGAGTCCCGTGACTACCACGTCTGCGTCGTGGTCCCGGTCGCGAACATCGGGCAGGAGATGCTGGCGGCCCGGATCTCGCTGGTCATTCCGCAGCCGGACGGCAGCGTCCAGAACCTCGGCGCGCAGGGTCTGGTGCGGGCCGTGTGGACGGACGACATGGTCGCCTCGACGTCGATCAACCCTCAGGTCGCCCACTACACCGGGCAGGCCGAACTGGCACAAGTCATCCAGCAAGGGCTGGATCTCCGCAAGTCCGGAGATATGGACGGAGCGACGGCCAAACTGGGCCGGGCCGTTCAGCTCGCGAGTGCCTCAGGGAACGCCGATACTGCGAAACTGCTTGCGAAGGTGGTGGACGTGGTCGATGCCGCGACCGGTACTGTGCGACTGAAGGCGAAGGTCGCGGAGGCTGACGAGATGACGCTCGAAACCCGGTCCACCAAGACTGTTCGCGTGAAGAAGTGATCTGAGAGAGATCGAAGGAGGGACGCGCCGACATGCCGACCTGCCCGAACGGACACCAGTCGGGTTCCGACGACTGGTGCGAGGTCTGCGGTCACCGCATGGCGGGTGCCGTGCCTCCGCCTCCTCCCCCGCCGCCCCCGCCCGGCGGCTACGGCTTCCCGCCCCCCGCCGGCCAGGGTGGCCCGCAGGGCCCCGGCGGCCAGCCCGGTGGACGCCCGCCGCACCTGTCCGCCGTGCCGAACGCCGAGCCGGAGCTCTGCCCGCAGTGCCGTACGCCGCGTGAGGGCGGCGCCCCGTTCTGCGAGGAGTGCCGGTGGAACTTCCTGACGAACACGGCGACGTCGTACACCCCCGCGGCTCCGCCGCCCGGCCCTGGCGTGCGTTTCCAGCCACCGGGCCAGCAGGGCGGCCCGCCCCCCGGCCCGTCGTACGGCGGCGGTGACTCCTACGAGTACCAGGGCTCCCGCCCGTCGCAGGTGAACCGCCCGGCCGAGCCGATCCCGCCGTTCGGCGCCGACCCGTCCGGCCGTCCCGGCCCGGGCGGCCCCGGCGGCCCCGGCGGCCCTCAGGGTGGTGGCTACGGCTACCCGCAGCCCGGCCCTGCCCCGACCTCGCCCGGCCCGGGCGGCCCCGGTGGCTTCGGCGGCCCTCCCGGCCCGGGTGGTCCCGGTGGCTTCGGTGCCGACCCCTCCCGTCCGGTCCCGCCCCCACCCGGACCCGGTGGACCCGGTGGTCCCGGCAGTCCTGGTGGTGCTCCGCAGGCCTTCCACCAGTCCGGCCCGCCGGCCCCGCCCGGATTCCCGCAGGGGACCCAGCGGCCCGGGCAGCAGGGCGGTCCGTCCTTCGGCGGCGGTGACGACGACTGGGTGATCTCCCCGCCGACGTCCGGCCCGGGCGGCCATGGCGGTCCCGGCGGTCCCGGCCAGGGCGGCTACGGCTACCCGCAGCCCGGCGCGACCCAGGCCCCGCCCGGCCCCGGTGGCTTCCCGCAGCAGCCCCAGGCGCCGCAGGGACCCGCGACGTGGACCGCGACCATCGGCCCGGACCGCGACTACTTCATGGCGATGATGCAGCGCTCCGGCCCGGAGGCCACCGGCCTGAACCTGCCCGCGTACTCGCCCGAGCAGCAGCGCACGCTCACCGGCAACCAGCTCACGATCGGCCGCCGCCGGCACTCCACCGGCGACACCCCCGACATCGATCTGTCGGTGCCGCCGGAGGACCCGGGCGTCTCGCACCAGCACGCGGTACTGGTCCAGCAGCCGGACGGCAGCTGGGCGGTCGTCGACCAGAACTCGACGAACGGCACGACGGTCAACGGCTCGGAGGACCCGATCCAGCCGTTCGTCCCGGTACCGCTGCAGGACGGCGACCGGGTGCACGTGGGCGCCTGGACGACGATCACGATCCGCCGCGGCTGAGCCCGAGCCCCGCTCAGCAGCCTCGTCAGGACGGGAGGGGCCAGGCGTACGGCCCCTCCGGGTCGTCCAGCCAGGCCCACTCCCCCCGCTCACCGGTGACCGTGATGCCGTAGCGCTCACGCTGCGGCCTGCCCTCCTGCTCCCACAGCGCGTGCGCCTCCTGCGGATCGAGGCTGCCACGGGTCAGGGCCAGCAGGAACCGGAACAGGTCGTCCTCCCGGGCCCGGCGCGGCACCCCGCCCAGCTGGACCGGCTCGCCCCCGGGCCGGCCGGGGCCGCGCAGCGGCACGAAGTAGGCGGGCGTGTGCAGGAAACGTCCCTCGGCGTGCCCGGCGGCGGTCACCGTCAGCACGATCAGGCCGGTGGCGAGCGGCATGAGGATCCGGCCGCCGGGGCGGCTCTGGGTGATCCAGGCGGTCGGGACGCCGCTCAGGGCGCAGGTGGCGATGATCCGGTCGAACGGCGCGCGCTCCGGTACGCCCCGGGCACCGTCGCCGGTGACGACGACCGGGTGGTACCCGGCGGCTGCCAGGTGCCGTCGGGCCGACTCGGTGATCTCCGGGTCGAGGTCGACGGTGGTGACCTTGTCGTCGCCCAGCCGATGGGCCAGCAGCGCCGCGTTGTAGCCGGTGCCGGCGCCGATCTCCAGGACCGTGTGGCCTTCCGCGACGCCCAGCGCGGCCAGCATGTCGGCCATCAGGGAGGGCTGGCTGCTGGAGGACAGCAGTTCGCCGTCGCGCAGCCGGGTGGCCAGCGGGGTGTCCTCGTAGGCGCCCCGCATCCACCGCTCCCGTGCCCCCGGGTCGGCGCTCTCGCCCCAGCGCCGTTCGTGACCGCCGGCGACGCCGACGTAGTAGTACGGCACGAAGAGGTGCCGAGGGACCGCCGCGAAGGCCTCCCGCCAGCCCGGATCGGCGGCCCAGACCCCGCTCGCCTCGATCCGCCGCACCAGCGCCGCCCGCGCGGCGGCGGCGAGACCGTCGAGTTCCCTGCCGGGTGCGTACCCGCCCATGCCTCCACAGTAGGGGGAGGGTCCTAGGTCTTGAGTCCTATGCCGGGGCGTCTGAGACCATGGATCGCGTGAATGAGATTCGGCGCGGCACACTTCAGGAGCAGACCTTCTACGAGCAGGTCGGCGGGGAGGAGACCTTCCGCCGGCTCGTCCACCGCTTCTACGAGGGGGTCGCCGAGGACCCGCTGCTGCGGCCCATGTACCCCGAGGAGGACCTGGGTCCGGCCGAGGATCGCCTCGCGCTGTTCCTCATCCAGTACTGGGGCGGCCCCACGACCTACAGCGACAACCGCGGGCACCCGCGGTTGCGGATGCGGCACGCGCCCTTCGCGGTCGACCGTGCGGCGCACGACGCGTGGCTGAAGCACATGCGGGTCGCCGTGGAGGAACTCGGCCTGTCCGAGGAGCACGAGCACACGCTGTGGAACTACCTGACGTACGCGGCGGCCTCGATGGTCAACACCGCGGGCTGACGCCCGCCCGGGGCCCGGTCAGCGGACGCTGACGTCCAGCGCCCCGAGCCCCGCACGCCGTACGGCGACGGACCCGTACGGCGTGCGCAGCCTCAGCCACGCGCCCGACGAGAACAGCGCCGGCGGCACCCCGGGCCGCAGGAAGCCGAGGGACTGCGCCGCGTGCACGGCTCGGACGGGGAGCCGGGTGTCCCCGACCGTACGGGACCAGATGTCGCTCCCGATCCGGTCCAGCTCGGCCCGCGTCCGCAGCTCGGCGGGCAACTCCTGCGTACGGGAGCGGAACTCGGCGATCACGGCGGCCACCAGGGACCGCAGGTCGTCCGGCGCCGGCAGCCCCGGCTCGGCCCGCCAGCCACCGCGCGGCGGCAGCACACCCGCCCACGGCGGCCCGGTCACCGCACCGGGCACGACGGCCGTGGCGGCCTTCTCGTCCACCGTCTCCAGAAACTCACCGGCGGACACGGTCACGTCCAGCGTGGCATCGAGCCCCTTCTCGTACGGCTTCGCCAGCCGCACCGCCCGCACGGCGAGCACCTCGAAGGACGGCGGCCGCCCGAAGACGGCCAGCGCGGTGCCCGCCGCCTGCAGACGCACGGCTGCTCCACGGTCGTAGTGGAGCAGCCGGGAGAGGAAGGCCGCGAGATCCGCCGCCTCCCTCTCGTCGGCGAGGTGGAGCACCGTCATGCGGCGACGGCCTCCTCGGCGTCATCCCTGTACTCGCGCAGGAACTCGCGTTCCTCCGCGGTGATCCGGCGCGGGCGCTGCGCCTCGAAGTCGAACGGCACGATCACCGTCGAGGCCCGCACATAGACCTGGTCGTCGTCCTTCACCTCGTAGGTGAGGGTGAAGGACGCGGCCCTGATCTCGGTGACCCACAGCTCGATGTCCACCGGGTGGTGCCGGTGGACGAGCTGCCGCTTGTAGTCGATCTCATGGCGTGCCACCACGGACCCCTGCTTGAAGTCCTTCTCCGGGCGGAACAGGAAGTCGATACGGGCTTCCTCCAGGTAGCGGAGGAACACCACGTTGTTGACGTGGCCGTACGCGTCCATGTCCGCCCAGCGCAGCGGGCAGCGGTAGATGTGCCGCAAGATCGATCAGCCCCGGGTCAGCTTCTTGTAGGTGGCGCGGTGCGGACGGGCGGCGTCCGGACCGAGCCGCTCGATCTTGTTCTTCTCGTACGACTCGAAGTTGCCCTCGAACCAGAACCACTTGGACTCGCCCTCGTAGGCGAGGATGTGCGTGGCCACCCGGTCCAGGAACCACCGGTCGTGGGAGACGACCACAGCCGCACCCGGGAACTCCAGCAGCGCGTTCTCCAGGCTGCTGAGGGTCTCGACGTCGAGGTCGTTCGTCGGCTCGTCGAGGAGCAGCAGGTTGCCGCCCTGCTTGAGCGTGAGGGCCAGGTTCAGCCGGTTGCGCTCACCGCCGGAGAGCACGCCGGCGGCCTTCTGCTGGTCCGGCCCCTTGAACCCGAAGGCCGAGACGTAGGCACGCGACGGCATCTCGACCTGGCCCACGTTGATGTAGTCCAGCTCGTCGGAGACGACCGCCCACAGCGACTTCTTCGGGTCGATGTTCTCGCGGCTCTGGTCGACGTAGGAGATCTTGACGGTGTCGCCGACCTTGATGGCGCCGGAGTCCGGCTCCTCGATGCCCTGGATCATCTTGAACAGGGTGGTCTTGCCGGCGCCGTTCGGGCCGATGATCCCGACGATCCCGTTCCGCGGCAGCGTGAAGCTGAGGTCGTCGATGAGCAGCTTGTCGCCGAAGCCCTTGCTGAGGTTGTTGACCTCGACGACGACGTTGCCCAGACGCGGGCCCGGCGGGATCTGGATCTCCTCGAAGTCCAGCTTCCGCATCTTGTCGGCCTCGGCGGCCATCTCCTCGTAGCGGGCCAGACGCGCCTTGGACTTGGCCTGCCGCCCCTTGGCGTTGGACCGCACCCACTCCAGCTCTTCCTTGAGCCGCTTCTGCCGCTTGGCGTCCTTCTGGCCCTCGACCTTGAGGCGGGCGGCCTTGGTCTCCAGGTACTTGGAGTAGTTGCCCTCGTAGGGGTAGAGGCGACCGCGGTCGACCTCGCAGATCCACTGGGCGACGTTGTCGAGGAAGTACCGGTCGTGGGTGACCGCGACGACGGTGCCGGGGTACTTGGCCAGGTGCTGCTCCAGCCAGTTCACCGACTCGGCGTCGAGGTGGTTGGTGGGCTCGTCGAGGAGCAGCAGGTCGGGCTGCTCGAGCAGGAGCTTGCAGAGCGCGACGCGGCGGCGCTCACCACCGGACAGGTTGGTGACGGGCCAGTCGCCGGGCGGGCAGCCCAGGGCGTCCATGGCCTGCTCCAGCTGCGCGTCGAGGTCCCACGCGTTGGCGTGGTCCAGGTCCTCCTGGAGCTTGCCCATCTCGTCCATGAGCTCGTCGGTGTAGTCGGTCGCCATCTGCTCGGCGATCTCGTTGAACCGGTCGAGCTTGCCCTTGATCCCGGCGACACCCTCCTGGACGTTCTCCAGGACCGTCTTGTCCTCGGTCAGCGGGGGCTCCTGCAGCAGGATGCCGACCGTGTAGCCGGGGGTCAGGAAGGCGTCACCGTTGGACGGCTGCTCGATCCCGGCCATGATCTTCAGGATCGTCGACTTTCCGGCGCCGTTCGGGCCGACGACGCCGATCTTCGCTCCCGGGAGGAAGCTCGTCGTCACGTCGTCGAGGATCACCTTGTCGCCGTGCGCTTTGCGCGCCTTGCGCATGGTGTAAATGAACTCAGCCAAGAGAAACCGTCCGGCAGCTTGAAACTGGCAGTGGGCAGATACACCCCATCTTGCCGTACCGCCACCCCTGGGTGGAAACGGGTATGGTCCGGGGGCTCTGACCTGCTACGGAGCGCTGGCCCCGCCCTCGGCACCCGTCGTCGTTGATGGTCATTTGTCGTCGTTGGCCGACACTTACCGGCCCACAACCGGCCCAGAGTCGGCCCAGCGCGGGGCCCCGATCTGCCGCTATCGATAGCGGCAGGGGGCGCTAACGATAGCGGCAGTGATAGCGGTCAAAACCGCCAGTGACCAGCGCGTTAGCGGATAGCGGCCTGACTGGGCAGGCCCCGGAATCGCGCCGTGCTGCGCCCCTGAGGGGCACCGCCGGGCCGCTGCCTAGCTCGGCCGGACGTCGTCGGGGACGGGCGAGTGGGGAGCTCCCGCACGCTCTGGGCGGTGGGGTTCAATGACGATGTTGTTGCCGGAGAGTGGTGCAGGTGCACGGGGTGCTCGGTGGGTGGCAGGCGGGTCGTGATGCCAGCTCAGGTTGCGTGCAGTGCGACTGAAGCCACACAGGAGTACATGTAGTGGTAGCACCACAAAGAGGTACACCATGAAGCACCACAGCATTGCATCAGTGTTTGTAGCGTTGGCCGCTGCCAGCGGGCTGGCGCTGGGTGGCTGCACCACTGAGGACGAGGGGTCAACACCGGCTCCAACCCAGGAGACGCAGACCAACGAGGGCGGCGAAGAGCCACAGGGTGGCCGGGAAGATCCTGAAGCCAGTGAGCGCCAAGATCTCACCAGCTTCAAGGTCGACGATCGCTCCCAGGCTGGCATCACGAACATCTGGCTGACCTGGACGATCAAGAACAACAGCTCCGAGAAGTCTAACTACTCCTGGGACTGGGAAGCCGTCGACGCCAATGGCACCCGAGTAGCGAACGGCACTCAGCTGGAGAATAACGTCCAGCCTGGCCAAACAGCGACTGGCGAATTCCCCACCACGCTCAAGACCGCGGATGTCAAGCTCAACATCACCGACTTCAACCGGAACAAGGCTTTCTAGCCGTCGCGGCGTACGAACGAAAGGGGGCGCCATAAGATCCGCCCCCCGATTTCAAAAGGAGCGCAGGCGGTGCGCGGCTGCTTGTCGTCTGGCTTGTCGCTTGTCTTGTCTTGTCGCTTGTCGGCTCGCAGGTCAGACGTGGTTTAGGCGCCCAGAACAAGCCTGCGGACGTCCTTGTTCTGAGGGCGACAAGCGACAAGACAAGCGGGCGCCCGGCAGAGCAGGGCGCTAGGTGTATTGATCACGAGCGTTGTTAACGCGGGGTCGGACTTGATCATGGCGA
>NZ_JBHVCP010000036.1:0-84732 GCF_042803315.1 Streptomyces sp. NPDC057424 | reverse complement strand
CTCGACCATCACCACACGGTGCAGATTACCCAGCACTCCAAATGAGACGACGTCTAAGAGCGGAATGTTCCGACGTTGGGATTGCCTGATCTGGATGAGGAGCTACCGGTATGGGACCGCAGCGCACGAGGCCGGATCTTGGCGGTGTTCCCGAGACTGCGCTCTGGACGCTGTACACGCGTGCTCTCGAAGCACGCCGACCCGACCGCCTGATCGTGGATCCGGAAGCAATCAAGCTGGTTGATGCGCTGGACTACCCGTTCCGGGAGCGCTTCGGCCCGGACAAGTGGGACATGGCCGATGGTGAAGCGATCCGGACGCGGGTGTTCGACGACGAACTCCGTCGATTCCTCCAGAATCACCCAGAGGGAACCGTGGTCACTCTCGCCGAGGGGCTGGAGACACAGTTCTGGAGGGCGGACAATGGACTGGCCCGATGGCTCGGTGTGGATTTGCCGGAGATAGTGAAATTGCGGCGCTGCCTGCTGCCGGAGTCGCCACGACAGCGGCTCATTGCGTGCTCGGCGCTGGACGATCACTGGATGAACGAGGTGGACCCCACCCGTGGCGTCCTGATCACCGCCAAGGGGTTGTTCCAGTACTTTCAGCCAGCGGAGGTGCGCCGACTTATCGCCGCGTGCGCGGAGCGGTTTCCCGGCGCCGTGATGGTCTTCGAGGCACCTTCCCGCTGGCTCAGCACTCGTATGAGGCAAGGCCGTCTCCGGACTCCCGCCGGCACTCCGATCCCTCCCACATACTGGGGGATGGACCCGAAAGAGGCCCGAAGGATCAGCACGGCCCACCCGAACATCGCCGAGCTGACGGACCTGCCCCTGCCTGCCGGCCGAGGGAAGGTCTACGGTCGACTACTGCCGTGGATCGCGCGCACACCCGTGGTACGGAACTGGAAACCTGTCTGGATCACACGCCTGCAGTTCGGTGACGCCAGTGGAGCACCCCCCTGCGGTGACGGCCCGGAGCGCACCCGACACGAGTCTCGGGAGCGCCCAGCCAGCCGTTACTGAGGTTGAACTCGTGGAGTCGTAGGGGCTGGACGGCTCGTCGTGCGTGCGGTAACACCGGGGCATGCGGTATCCACAAGGTGGCGGGTTGACCGCCGAACGGCAGCAGTTCCGCGAAGAGTTACGGCTCAAGGCGGCTGAGAGGTTCGCCGAGAGTGAGGCGAGCTCGGTGATCGCCAAGGACTTGCGGGTCAGCGTCCGCTCGGTGCAGCGGTGGCGGCAGATGTGGGACGAGGGCGGTCCGCGGGCTCTGCGGTCGCAGGGGCCAGCGTCACTGCCGAGACTGAGCGAGAAGCAGTTCGCCCAGCTGGAGGCGGAGCTGGCCAAGGGGCCGGCCGCGCACGGCTGGGAAGACCAACGCTGGACCCTGAGCCGTGTGAAGACGGTGATCGGCCGGCGCTTCCACCTGACCTACACGGTCCAGGGCGTGCGCAAGCTCCTGGTGCGCAACGGCTGGTCCTGCCAGGTCCCGGCCCGACGGGCCATGGAGCGGGACGACGAGGCGGTGGCCGGGTGGGTCAAGGAGGTGTGGCCCTGCGCGGAAGACTCGCGGCGGCCCGTGGAGCCTGGCTCGTCTTCGAGGACGAAGCCGGATTCTCCATGACGCCGCCGCAGGCCAAGACCTGGTCACAGCGTGGCCGGACACCAGTGGTCCGAGTCCGCGGCCGGTCCCGCAGACGCATCTCCATCGCGGCCCTGACCTGCTACAAACCCGGCCACCGATCCCGGCTGATCTACCGGCCGAGACGAGACAACGGCCAACGCGACGGACGCAAGAGCTTCTCCTGGCGCGACTACCGAGACCTGCTGATCGCAGCCCACCAGCAGCTCGGCGGCCCGATCGTGCTCATCTGGGACAACCTCAACGTCCACAAAGCCGCCAACTTGCGGGAGTTCGCCGAAGCCCGGGACTGGCTGACCATCTACTACCTGCCGCCCTACGCACCCGACCTCAACCCCGTCGAAGGAATCTGGTCCCTCCTGCGACGCGGCTGGCTCTCCAACGTCGCGTTCAGCACCCCCGAACACCTCGTCCAGCGCATCCGACGCGGCCTACGGCACATCCAGTACCGCAGCCACCTCATAGACGGCGGGACTGCTGCACGAGTAGGTGACAGCGGGGTTTATGCAGCCAGGGCTGCGGGTGGGGTCATGATGGTTTCGTACTCGATGGGGGTCAATCGGGCCAGGCGTTTCTGGCGCCGGCGTCGGTGGTAGGTGCGCTCGATCCAGGTGACGATCGCGATCCGCAGCCCCTGACGGGTGGCCCATGTACGGCGGTCGAGGACGTTCTTCTGCAGCAGCGCGAAGAAGCTCTCCATCGCCGCGTTGTCACCGGCGGCACCGACCCGGCCCATCGATCCGATCATGCTGTGACGTGCGAGAACGGCGACGAATTTCCGTGAGCGAAATTGCGACCCGCGGTCGGAATGCACGATGCATCCTGCGACCTGGCCGCGGCGGGCGACGGCGGATTCAAGGGCTCTGACGGCCAGGCTGGACTTCATCCGGGCGCACGGGCACAAGGTTGGGGAGACGGCCGAGGCGTACTGGAGGATCAACAGGCACCAGTCGGACTGCGGCTACGGTGTCGGCCAGGGCGCGACGGGTGACGTCGCTGGCGGTACGGTCGCAACCGGTCATCGTGGCGAGGATCGTGATGATCTGCTCGTGCCAGATGACCACGCCGTACGTGTGGTTGAGTACCGGCTCCAGGTCCGGGTGGGGGTATGTGGCGGTGGCGTCGTACCGGGCGGCGATGCGCGGGGAGCGATCAGCCCACTTCAGGTATTCCAGCGCCCGCTCGCGCGGCTCGGACCTGCCGAAACGGTGGGCGAACCGGGCATGCAGCCCGGCTGTCCCCTCCGGCCACGACTCGACATGCTCAACCGCCAGCTCATCAGCACACAGTCACATCAACGACGTCGAGGCTAATCGTCACCCCAGATGCGGTTGCAGTATGAGGCGCTGCACGGATGGCGTCTGAGATGCCACAGGCACGGTGCTGGACGGCATCGATCTGGAAGCTCCCGACGGCAAGCAACTGCCCCCTGTCCTCTTGGATGCCCGACTCGGCATCAGCTGACCTGCTCGCGTGCCAACAGCAAGAGACCCCGGAGAAGCTCTCCGGGGGTCTCTTCGTGCTTCGAGTGTCCGGCCGGTTCAACGACCCGCTGTTTGTGTGAGGCCCATTCCATGCCCAGTTCCGCAGCGCTTTCGGGGCTGACATCCCCGTTGCGGCCCCTTCGCCTATGCCCTGGCAGGAGTTGAGGACGAGGGAGGGCGGGATGGGCGGCGCGGACGCAGCCGGGGATCGAGGCTCGCTCACCGGTGTTGTGAGGTCGGGACGGGCACGTGCCCGCGTGCGGGGTGGCGCCACCCGCCGGATGCGTCGCGGGCAACGTCCACGCCGACTTCCACCACCAGCGCGGGTTCACACAGCGTGACGACAAGTTCTTCCTGGCTGCACCACCGGCGGGCTCTCCGTCAAGTTGGACGTGTTGAAGCCCAAGGGGTCCTGTCGGCTGAGCGGCCCGAGCGGGGTGCTGCCCACGGGCATGCTGGAGCAGATCATCGCCCGGCGCGGCGGTAAGATCATCGAGGTCATCAGTGGCGCCGGTAGCACCGCTAACGGGTTTGCTCGTCCACCGACTCGGCTCCACGCTCCCCGCATGGATCGACGCCGTCCACGCCAGCCAAGCTGCCCTGCCAGGAAGCGCTGGTGTGAGCTGGACAGGTCGATCGCGGACGGGCAGACAAGCACGACGACGCTCCTGGTCAAGCGAGTGATCTCGGTTGTGAACTCGCCTACCGGGAGCTTCACGCCTCTATGCGACCAGGGCGTAGCCCCCTCGCCGCAGCCGGCGCCAGGTTGGATGAGCAGGTATCGATCAATCCTGGCTGGGCCGCCACAGCCAGCGCAGAGCGTCCGGCAGCAGGACGCCGCCGTGGTTGGGGCTGTGTCCGCCGTCTCCCAGAACAAGGCGGAAGTCGTAGCCCGCTTCAGCGAGAGCGGCTGCCACGTGCAGGTTTTCGGCGAGCCAGTTCCACTGTGGCTCATTCCAGCGCAGGTCGCGGTGGCCGCTTTGCAGGAAGATGCGCAGCGGCTTGCGGAGGACGCGGGAGATGAGGTCCGGGTAGGGATTGCCGCCCGGCATCTGCGCGAAGCTGGACAGGTATCCGATGACGCGGCGGAACTTGTCCGGACGCAGCCACGCGGCGGTAAGGGCGCAGTTGCCGCCGCTGCTCCCGCCGCAGATGCCCCATCTTTCGGGTGACAGGGCGATGGTATAGCGCTCCGCAACCTGCGGGATGATCTCGGTGAGGAGGAATGTGACGTACCGGTCGTCGAAGGCGTCGTACTCGTTGTTGCGGTTCTTCGGGATATCCGCATCGGGGAAGACGCCAGGATCGACGAACACGCCGATGGTGACGGGGATGTCGCCGCGGTGAATGAGGTTGTCCAGGACGATCGCGCCGCGTACCTCCCCTGCAGGGTCCAGGTACCACTATCCGTCCTGGAACACCATCAAGGATGCCGGTTTCGCCGGGTCGTACTGTGCGGGCACGTGGACCCAGAACTTCCGGAAGGTCCCCGGGTAGACCTCGCTGTCCCTCCACTTGAACGCGACCGTCTCGCCAGTGGGCACACCCGGCTGCAGAGCGGAATCGGGTCCGTGGACGTAGCGCACGTCCGACTGGTCGATCGGAAGTGTCTGGTAGGGCATCTCGACAGTCACGGGGAGCAACCGTAGGGCGATCACCACCCTTGGCCGCAAGGTTTTTTTTCGGCCAGCCCGAATGCCACACCTGACATCTGTCAGGGTCGCGACGTCCCTGGCGCGGTGAACCGCTCCGGGATCGGTGGAGGCTCTATGCGTTGACTCCAGCCGCCGGTCGGGGCTGGTGTTGAGCGTAGTGGTTGGTTTCGTGCTCGTGGGGCGGGATGTCTCCGATCGCGGTGTGGAGGCGCTGGTTGTTGAACCAGCCGACCCATTCCGCGGTGCCGAGTTCGACGTCGGCGAGGCCGTGCCAGGGCTTGCGGGGTTTGATCAGCTCGGTTTTGTAGAGGCCGATCTGGGATTCCATGAGCGCGTTGTCCAGGGCGTCGCCGACGGTGCCGATCGAGGCGTCGATGCCGGCCTCGAGGAGTGTGCCGTGAACGCGAAAGACGTGTACTGGGCGGATTCAACTGGTCGTCGCAACACCTTGATCACGGAGGTGTCCGATGGGACGGCCGACAGGGTGGACGACGACGGTAACGGGGCGTCCGGGGATGCGGTCACCGGGCAAGCCGCCGGTCCGCCGGGATGCGGAACGCGCCTTCTGGAAGAAGATCGCCGCAGGGCTGACCAGTGAGGACGCAGCGATCGCGTGCGGTGTGTCGGGGCCGGTCGGCTCGCGCTGGTTCAGGGAACGTGGCGGAATGCCGTCGATCCACCTTGGCCCGGCCTCGGGCAGATATCTCTCCTTCGAGGAACGTGAGGACATCGCGCTGCTGAAGGCCCAGGACTCCGGGGTTCGGGAGATCGCCCGCAGGCTGGGCAGGGACCCTTCTACGATCTCGCGGGAACTGCGGCGCAACGCCGCCACCCGCTGCGGGCAGCTCGCCTACCGGGCTTCGATCGCACAGTGGAAGGCCGAACTGGCCGCGCGACGGCCGAAGCCGTCCAAGCTGGCCGGCAATGAGCGGCTGCACGAGTACGTGCAAGACCGGCTGGCCGGAGAGCTCCGCCGCCCGGATGGCACCACAGTGCCGGGGCCTGCGGCGCCGCGATGGAAGGGACGGAACAAACCCGTCGCCAGGACCGTCGTTGGGCCACATCATGGAGCCCGCAGCAGATCTCCCACCGGCTGAGGGCCGACTTCCCCGATGATGAGTCCATGCGCATCTCGCACGAGGCGATCTACCAGGCCCTCTACATCCAGGGCCGGGGCGCGCTGAAGCGTGAGCTCGTCGCCTGCCTGCGCACCGGCCGGGCGCTGCGGGTGCCCCGGGCCAGGTGACACCTGACCTGGCTTGCTGAGAGGCGGCCTGGAAGGATGTTGCAGTGCCCAAGCCGTATCCGAAGGAGTTCCGCGAGGACGTCGTGCGGGTCGCGCGCAACCGTGAGCCCGGCGTCACGCTGGAACAGGTCGCCGCCGACTTCGGCATCCACCCGATCACGCTGTCGAAGTGGCTGCGTCGCGCCGGCACCGACGAGGGCGGCACCAAGCCTGCGCCGGTGTCGAGCGAATCGGCCGAGCTGCGCGAGGCCCGCAAGCGCATCCGGCTCCTGGAGCAGGGGAACGAGGTTCTGCGCAGGGCTGCGGCGTATCTGTCGCAGGCGAACCTGCCGTCAAAATGATGTACCCGCTCGTCCGCGAGCTGGCCGCCGCCGCTGCCCCTGGCCGGGTGCCGGTGGCGGTGACGTGCCGGGTGCTGGGGCTGGCCTGCCAGCCCTGCTACCGGTGGCTGGCCTCTCCGGTCACCGACACCGAACTCGCCGAGGCATACCGGGCGAACGCACTGTTCCACGCTCACCGCGACGACCCGGAGTTCGGCCACCGCTTCCTGGCCGATGAGGCCCGCGCGGCCGGCGAGGCGATGGCCGAGCGGACCGCCTGGCGGATCTGTCGCGACAACCGCTGGTGGAGCGCGTTCGGTAAGCGGCGGGGCCGGGGCAAGAGCGCCAAGGCCGGCCCTCCGGTCCACGACGACCGGGTGAGACGCGACTTCACCGCATCCGGGCCGAACCGGCTGTGGCTGACGGACATCACCGAGCACGCCACCGGCGAGGGCAAGCTGTATCTGTGCGCGGTCAAGGACGTCTACTCGGGCCGCATCGTGGGCTACTCGATCGACGCCCGGATGAAGTCCAGCCTGGCCGTCAGAGCCCTTGAATCCGCCGTCGCCCGCCGCGGCCAGGTCGCAGGATGCATCGTGCATTCCGACCGCGGGTCGCAATTTCGCTCACGGAAATTCGTCGCCGTTCTCGCACGTCACAGCATGATCGGATCGATGGGCCGGGTCGGTGCCGCCGGTGACAACGCGGCCATGGAGAGCTTCTCCGCGCTGCTGCAGAAGAACGTCCTCGACCGCCGTGCCTGGGCCACCCGTCAGGGGCTGCGGATCGCGATCGTCACCTGGATCGAGCGCACCTACCACCGCCGCCGGCGCCAGAAACGCCTGGCCCGATTGACCCCCATCGAGTACGAAACCATCATGACCCCACCCGCAGCCCTGGCTGCATAAACCCCGCTGTCACCTACTCGTGCAGCAGTCCCTGCTCGTCACCCGGGAGGCAGGCTACTTGTCACAGACGTTCAATCGGCAGCCTTCCTGTCACCAGGTCGAGGCGTGACGCTCATCCAGTCGGTCGGCTACGGAGCTGCCTTGCGGAAGCGAGACAGCAGGGTCCGGGCCGGCAGGGCGTCCGGGTCGAAGAACTGCGTGGCCAGAGCGGGCGGAACCGCCGTACCCTGCATGCGGACCTCGTGGCAGGTGAAGCAGAACGCCGCCTCGAACAGCGCCAGATCAAGAGAGTCCTCGTATGCCCGGACGCTCCAGCCCGGCGAGAAGCCGCAGCGGCGCTGTTCACTGCCGGGCAGGCTCTCGATCAAGGCCACGGCAGCGGCGGCCTCGCTCCCGACCCAGTGAGCAACCGCCGTGCCGGGGTACGGGACGTCCCGCCCGGTGGGAAGGGCGGAGATCCGTACGACCTCGATCAGCACGGTGGCGGTAACGGCTTCGGCGGGGAGCTGCATGAACGCAGTCTGCCCGCCAGGTCGGCGGCCGGGTAAGGGGCACAGACGCCTTCGGCAGGCGCAGGCCGGTGTCGGTTCGATCGACCCGATGCCATCCACCGCGGAAGTACCGGATGCGGTCCTGGTCCGTCGACCCGATCGGCGCGGTGTAGCCCATGCGGGCGCGGGTGTCGATGACGATGCCGCCGGTGGTCGCCGCCTTCTGCCGTGCCCGTGCCCTAATCTGCGGCTACCCCCGCTTCTTCACATCCCGCTCCAGCCGGTCCGCGAGGTCCGGGCCGGGCCTTTTCCCTTCCACTCAGCCTGCCCGTCGGCAGACCGAGTGCGCGTACGCACCCGACCACCGACCCGACCACGGCAGGTCAGCGCTTTGCAACACCTCGCCGGGGGCTGTGTGCTGAGCTCCTGGCGCACGTCCAGGCAGCGCAGCCGGACACCGGGCTGCCCGGATCCCGTGCCGTACGGTCTGACGCCGCGGTCGCCCACCGTCCGCGACGGATCTCACCGAACCCGGCGGTGCCGCCGGTACGGCCGGGAGATCTGAACCAATACCAGGAATCAGGCGGCGACGAGCTCCTGCTCGCGGTCCGGCGTTGTGACCTTGGGCTTCTTGTTCGGCAGCGAGAGCCGGAAGACCTTGTGCCACGCGGAGAACACCTGCTTGGGCAGCGGGCCGGTGACGTACTCCAGCTCGTACTTCTCGAACAGCGCGCGCACCTTCACCGCGACCTCGGCGTACCGGTTGCTCGGCAGGTCCGGGAACAGGTGGTGCTCGATCTGGTGCGACAGGTTGCCGGTCATGAAGTGCATGGCCCTGCTGCCGCTGATGTTCGCCGAGCCCATCATCTGGCGCAGGTACCACTGGCCGCGCGTCTCGCCCTTGATCGACCGGCGCTCGAAGACCTGCACGCCCTCGGGGAAGTGCCCGCACATGATCACCGAATGGGACCAGATGTTGCGGACCAGGTTCGCGGTGAACGTGGCGGCGAGCGTGGGGAGGAACGACGGGCCGGACAGCAGCGGGTGGATCACGTAGTCCTTGAGTACCTGCTTGCGGATCTTGCGTCCCACGGCCTTGGCCCGGGCGCGGAACTCCGGGTTCTTGCGGCGGCGCTTGTGCAGGTTCTTGCCGAGCTCCAGATCGTAGGCGGCGATGCCGTACTCGAAGAAGCAGGCGTTGAGGAAGTTCCACAGCGGCTGGCCGAGGTGGAACGGGTGCCACTTCTGGTCCTCGTCGACGCGCATGATGCCGTAGCCGAGGTCGTTGTCCTTGCCGATCACGTTGGTGTACGTGTGGTGCAGCTCGTTGTGCGAGTGCTTCCACTGGTCGGCCGGCGAGACGTGATCCCATTCCCAGGTGGTGGAGTGGATCTTCGGGTCCCGCATCCAGTCCCACTGGCCGTGCAGGATGTTGTGGCCGATCTCCATGTTGTCCATGATCTTCGCCACGGACAGACCGGCGGTGCCGATCAGCCACGCGGGCGGGAAGATCGAGAACAGCAGCACGCCCCTGCTGACCAGCTCGAGCTTGCGCTGCGCCGAGATGACCTTACGGATGTAGGCGGCGTCTTTCTCGCCGCGGTCGGCGATCACCTCGTCGCGGATCGCGTCGAGCTCGCGGCCTAGCTCCTCGATCTGCTCCGCGGTCAGGTGGGCGGTGGGGTCGATGGCGGTCAAGGTGCTCCTACCGTTCGATGTCGCAGGGGCCCGCCGCGGCGGACACGCAGGTCTGGATGAGGACGCCCGGCTCGGCCTCGGTGATCTCGCCGGTGCGCAGGTCGCGGACGGCGCCCGCCTTGAGCGGCGTGATGCAGCCGAAGCAGATGCCCATGCGGCACCCGGAGGGCATGAGCACGCCGGCCTCCTCGCCGATGTCCAGCAACGGTGCGGCGCCGTCCGCGTCGACGGTCTTGCCGGTGGCGCTGAACGTGACCTTGCCGCCGTCGCCGGTGACGACGATGGTGGGGCGGAAGCGTTCGGTGTGCAGGCGCTCTTGGACGCCGTGCTCGCTCCAGTGCTTTTCGGCGGCGTCGAGCAGGCCCGCAGGCCCGCAGGCCCAGGTCTCGCGCTCGGCCCAGTCGGGCACGAGTTCGTCGAGACGGGCGATGTCGAGCATGCCGTCGGTGTCGGTGTGCACTTCGGTGAGCCGCAGCTTCTTGTCCGCGACCAGGTCGTGCAGTTCGTTGCGGAAGATCACGTCTTGCGGCTGTGGCGCGCAGTGGACCATGACGACGTCGTCGAACTCGGTGTCGCGCAGCATGCCCATCACGGGCGTGATGCCGCTGCCGGCCGTCAGGTAGAGCACCTTGGCGGGCTTGGCCTGCGGCAGCACGAAGTCACCGGTCGGCTGGTCGAGCTGGATCAGCGTGCCGGGTTTCGCCCTGCGGACCAGGTGGTTGCTGACCTTGCCGTCCGGGATCGCTTTCACGGTGATCGTGACGCGGCCGTCCCGGCGGTTTGTCGGCGAGGTGAGGGAGTACGCACGCCACAGGCGCACCCCGTCGACGTCGACCCCGATCCGCACGTACTGACCGGCTGTGTGACCGCGCCAGCCCCGTCCCGGCCTGATCACGATGGTCGCGGCGTCATTCGTCTCGGGGTGCACGGCCTCGATGCGCCCACGCAGGTCAGCGCCCGCACGCAGCGGGCTGACCAGGTCGAGGTAGTCCGACGGCAGCAGCGGCGTCGTGACCATCTCCAGCAGTTTCCACGCCCTGCTGCGGAGGGCTGCACTCGTCATGGCTCCAGCTTGCTGCGTCTCAGGGCGTAAAGTCCTGACCGCAGGATGTGAATCTGGTCGGCTGAATTGTTCGCAGGGAACAAAAACATGAGCCATGCAATCCAGAGGGCCAGCGAACTGGCCCTGGACGAGACGACGGTCACCGCACTGCGGACCGCGCTGAAGACCACCGCCGACGAGGTCGTCCAGGCGATCATCGACGAGGTCCCTCCCTACGCCAACGCCCTCTCGGGCCACATGGGCGCCACCATCCGCCGAGCCGTCCGCACCGCCCTGGGGCACTACCTCGACCTCGCGAGCGGGAACGCCACAGGCGGCGACGGCGGTGACGCAGCCTACGAGCTGGGCCGCGGCGAGGTGCGCGACGGCCGTTCGATGGACGCCCTGCTCAGCGCCTACCGCGTCGGCGCCCGCGTGGCCTGGCGATGCCTGGCAGCGGGCGCCGTACCCGCAGGTCTGCCCGCCGCCGAGGTCGCCAAGTTCGCCGAGCTGACCTTCGCCTACATCGACGAGCTCTCCGCCGCGAGCGCCGCGGGCCACGCCGACGAACTGGCCGCCCGGGGCAGGGCCCACGAGCGCCACCTGGAACACCTGGCCCGCGACCTCCTCGCCGGCGCGAGCCCGGACGTGCTGCTGGCCTCTGCTCAACGGGCCGGGTGGCAGCCTCCGGTTTCGCTGACCGCGGTCCTGCTGCCCGCCGCCCAGGCCCGGCCTGCCTACCGCGCGCTCGACCCGAGCACCCTCGTCCTCGACGATCTGCCGGACGCCGCCGGCGTGCTGCTCGTCCCCGATGCCGACCGGTCACATCTCTTGCGGCAGCTGACCGACCGCACCGCCGTGGTCGGCCCGGCCCGGCCATGGACCCGGGCGTCCGCCTCGTACGCACGGGCCGTACGCGCGCGTTCCCTCTCCTCTGATATTCGCGACACCGAGGACCACCTGCCCGAGCTGGTGCTGAGCGCCGACGTGGACGCGTTCGCAGACCTGCGTGCCCGAGCCCTCGCACCGTTGCGGACCTTGCCTGTGGCGACCGCACAGCGGCTGGAGGAGACGTTGCGGGCGTGGCTGCTGCACCAGGGCAGGCGGGACGAGGTGGCGGCGGCGTTGTTCGTCCATCCCCAGACGGTCCGGTACCGGATGTCGCAGCTGCGGGAGCTGTTCCCGGATCTCGCATCGCCACACCGGGTCCTTGAACTGACGCTGGCGGTCGGTCTTCGGGTCGGCTGACGCGTACTTCGACCGTCCACGACCGCGTCCGCGAGCGGCCCCGTCTCCGAGAAGCGCAGGGGTGGATACGGCTCGACTGGATCCGGTGGACGACGCGCACCGGCCCGCTGGTCGACGCGCTCATCGAGCATCTGGTCGGTGATCCGGGCCGCTATGCCTGGGAGACAGGTCTCATGTCGTCGTGGAGGGCGCTGTCCTGGCGCGAGCTGACCCACGGGCGCGCGGCGAGCTGCAGCTGGGTGACCGGCGGGGTGGCCAGGCCGGGTCACCAGGGGCGAGGGGCCTGGCCGCTCGCGACGGGGACCACCGAGGTTCTGCGACGGCCCCGTGCCTCCCTTCCGACAGATCAGCCGGACGACCGACCGGGCCGGCCTGGCACACCGCGCGAGGGATCATGGGGATGGAATGACGGAACGTGAGGTCAGGAGCTGCCATGGCGAAGCGGGTTCACCGACCCCGCGAGGACGAGGAGTTCAATTTCATCCTCGGTATGAGCGGAGTTCCGGTCCTCGCATACTTCACCGGGACATGGCCCAAGGCGATCGAGCCATGCCGGGTGATGGACCTCGTCGTGGGTGGCATCGCCGACGACTACACGGGCCGCCTGACGGCCGTCCGCACCGACATCACGCGTTGTCCGGCCGCAGCCGAGCGATACGGGATCACCGGAGCCCCGTCCTACGTCCTGCTGAAGGAGGGAGAAGCGGTGGCGCACGGCAAGGGGCCTGTGACCATCGCCGAGGTACGGAAGTTCCTGGACGGCCACCTCTGAGCGACCGCTGCGGCACCAGGCCGCGACGCCCGTCACGTCTCGTCTCTGGGAGCTGCGCCGCCTGAGACACCTTGGGGCTCAGACACCCCCACAGGT
Source organism: Streptomyces sp. NPDC057424 (assembly GCF_042803315.1). NCBI lineage: Bacteria > Bacillati > Actinomycetota > Actinomycetes > Kitasatosporales > Streptomycetaceae > Streptomyces > Streptomyces sp. NPDC057424. The sequence continues at coordinate 72,128 of NZ_JBHVCP010000036.1, read as the reverse complement.
CACATGACCCCGTCGAGCGCGGTCGCGTCCGGCAACTGCGCGGCGCCGGAGCTCACCTCGGGAAAGGCGGGCAAGAGGTCCGTCCCCTGGCGAGAGCGCGGCACCATGCGCCCGGCAGCCATCGAGAGCAGGGCCCGCCAGCCATCCCACTTCGCCTCGGCAGCCCACACCGGGGGTAGGCCGGGATCGGACACGGGTGCGGCGAGCATCGGCTCCGGCATGGTCCACATGGCTCAGACCGTCAACTCATCAGCGATGAGGGCCCGTGGCGGTGCTGAAGGTGACGAGCGCTCGTGCAAGGGGGCGTCACCACGACACCTCGCGGACGTCGGCCCGGCTCTGCGGCTGGATCGTGGCGGTGATCTCCGACCGGTGGCGGCTCGCGGAGAACGTCACCGTGAGCGTCTGCGCCTCGGTCCGGCTCGTACTCACCGTGAACCCCCGGTTCGGCACCGCCGAGATCAGGCACACCGCGTCGTCGCCGAACCGCACGGTGGCCTTGCCGCCCTCGGACGGCACCGTGTAGACGCCGGCGCCGCCTTCCTGGCACCCCGAGCCGTCCGCGCCGGCCGGCGCCCCCGGGGTACTGGTGCGGCCTGTGGGTGTCGGCGTGGGCGTGGGCGTCGGGCTGGGATCGGTCGCCGGCTCGCTGCTCCGGGGCGGCGGGCTGGGCCTGCGACTGCTCGCCGACGGGCTCGGGGAGGGTTTCACGGTGGTGGGGCTGGGCCGCGGGGACTTCGGGGGCTCACTCGGCGCGGACTGTGCGACCGGCGCGGTAGGCCGGGTCGACCCCACCACGAAGTGAATCGTGAGGATGACAGCGGTGACACTGGCTGCCGTGCAGGCCAGCCATATGATCAGGTAGCGCAGGAGGCGGGACACGGCACCATAGTGACGGACCGGCTAACGTGACTGCTCATGGCCTCCGTACTTGTCGTCGAGGACGACCCCGTCATCCGGGCCGCGCTGATCGAGGTCCTGACCGGGCACGGCTACGCGGTCAGGACCACCCACCAGGGTTTCGAGGCGCTGCGCGAGATCACCCAGAGCCCGCCGGACATCGTGGTGCTGGACCTGGGGCTGCCCGATCTCGACGGCCTCGACGTGCTGCGCATGATCCGGGGCATCTCCCGCGTGCCGGTCCTGGTCGCCACCGCCCGTGACGACGAGAGCGAAATCATCCGGCTGCTCAACGCGGGGGCCGACGACTACCTGGTCAAGCCGTTCTCCGGCGGCCAGCTCGCCGCCCGGCTCGCCGCCGTGCTGCGCCGGTCCGTGCCCGCGGACGTGACTGCGGCCCGGCGGCCCGTCCTGCAGGTGGCAGACCTGCGCATCGACCCGACCGCTCGCACCGCGCACCTGGCTGGCCGGGAACTGCCCCTGACCCGCCGCGAGTTCGATCTGCTCGCCTACCTCGCCGCCCACGCCGACCAGGTCGTCACTCGGCAGCGCATACTCGCCGAGGTGTGGCAGCAGCCGTACGTCGAGGACCAGACGGTCGACGTCCACCTCTCCGCACTCCGGCGCAAAATGGGCGAGAAGGCGCGAAAGCCCGGCTATCTGCGCACGGTTCGCGGCCTGGGCATCAAGTTGGTCAGCTCGCCATGAGACGTGCCCTCGCTTGGATCGCCCTGGCCGTCACCTCGATGGTGGCCCTGTCCTTCCTCATCCCCCTCGCCCTCCTCGTGCGCGAACAGGCACGGGACCGGGCCACCACGGCTGCCGAGCAGCGGGCGTCCGCCCTGTCTCCGGTGCTCGCCCTCACCACCCGGCGCGCAGACGTGCAGCAGGCCGTCGCCGAGCTCGGCTCCTCCGACCAGCTCGTCGTACGTCTGCCCGACGGCGGCTTCGTCGGCACCTCGCACGCGCCCCGGGACGCGCTCGACCGGGCCGTGCGCAGGCGCGAGACGCTGGCCGTGGACACCACCGGCGGCTGGGTCTACCTCCAGCCCGTCGTCCTGCAGGGCGACCGGGTCGCGGTCGTGGAAGCCTTCGTGCCCACCGCAGACCTCACCCGGGGCGTGGCCGCGTCCTGGGGCGTCATGGCGCTCCTCGCGCTGGGTCTGATCGGCGGTTCGGTACTCGTCGCAGACCGGCTCGGCGCCCGCGTCGTCCGGTCATCGCGCAGTCTCAAGCGCGCCTCGCTGGCTCTCGGCTCCGGCGATCTGGACGTGCGTGTCGAACCCGACGGCCCGCCCGAACTGCAGGAGGCCGGTGCGGCGTTCAACACCATGGCCGACCGCGTCCTCGACCTGCTCGCCGTGGAACGCGAGCTGGTCGCCGACCTCTCGCACCGGCTGCGCACCCCGTTGACCGCTCTCTACCTGGAGGCCGACCGGATGGGGTCGACGCCCAGCGCCCGGCGGGTCGCGGAGGCGGCCGGCCAGCTGGAGAGCGAACTGGACTCGATCATCGCCGCGGCCCGTACACCGCTGGCGTCGGCGCGGCCGGCCCGTACGGCGGCCGGCGCGGCGAAGGCGTGCGACGTCGCCGAGGTGGTGGCCATGCGCCTGGACTTCTGGTCGGTCCTCGCTACCAAGCAAGGACGACCCTACGAGCGCTCCCTCACGCCGCGATTGGTGCCCGTAGCCTTCCCCGAGGACGACCTTGCGGCCGTCGTCGACGCCCTGATCGGCAATGTCTTCCGGCACACCCCGGAGGGCACCGCCTTCGCCGTGCGCGTGGAGCGGGCGGATCGGCACGTGTTCCTCACGGTCGACGACGCGGGACCGGGCGTGGCGGACCCCGAGGCAGCGCTCACGCGCGGTGTGAGCGTCGGAGGTTCGACGGGGCTGGGCCTGGACATCGTGGCCCGGGCGTCCCGCGCGGCGGACGGCGAACTGACGATCACCCGGGCGCCATTGGGCGGCGCCCGGGTGCGGGTGTCGTTCGTACTGGCTGACGCGGGCGGGGCCGGCGACGGGGGGGCGGTGACCGGGGTCAGCGACCGGCGCCGAAGTTCTGCGTCCACCAGGGACCGCCGTCGCCGAATTGGACGCCCACGCCCAGCTCCTTGAAGGAGCAGTTGAGTATGTTCGCGCGGTGCCCGGGGCTGTTCATCCAGGACTTCATCACCGAGGCGGCGTCCGCCTGGCCCCGGGCTATGTTCTCGCCCAGGGTCGACCACTGGTATCCCGCGGCCTCGACCCGCGTCGTCATCGTCGAGCCGTCGGGGCCGGTGTGGGACATCACGCCGCTGCTCGCCATGACGTCGCTGTAGTCGTCGGCGGCCCGGGTGAGCCGGTCGTTCGCCGTGACCGGCGAGCAGCCCGCCGCGGCCCGCTCCTTGTTGACCAGTGCGAGCACCTGGGCCTCGGGCCCGCCACCGGACTCGGAACCCGACCCGGAGTCCGATCCTGTGCTGCCCGGCCGTATGCCGCCGGAACCGCTCGCCGACCCGCCGCCGCTCTTCGCCGTCGTCCCTGCGGGTGCCTTGGACGCGGGGACGGCCGTCTTCCGTGCACGAGGGGTTGGGCTCGCCGATTGCTTCCGCTTCTCCTTCGGCTTCGCGCTCGGCGAGCTGCTCGCCGTGGTGCTCGGGCTCGCCGAAGCAGAGGCGAGCGGCGCCGCACTGCCGGCGGCGTCCCCGGCGCCCGGCGTCCTGTCCGTGCTGTTCGCAACCACCCGGTCCGACGCGTCGCCGTCCTCGCCGCTGACGACGGCCACGGTGATCCCGACGCCCGCGATCGCAGCCACGGCTCCCATGGCCAGCGCGGGACCGCGCGATTTCGGCCCACTGCGGGGGCGGGCGTGAAAGCGGGACGGGCGAGCGGCTCGGCGGGAACCCATGCAGGACACCTCGGTCTGTCGGTCGGCTGACTCGGCCCCGTGTCCGGTGGCCGCGATCGCGGCCACCGGACCTGTGGGGGGTGTTCGAGAGCCTAGGACCCGGCCGGGGCGGAGACCTCTGTTCGAAGGTCATCTTCAAGAAGCCTTAAGAGAGCCGCCAAAGTCCGCTGAGGAACGGTGGGAAGCTCACCCTGAGGGTGTGCACGCCATGTGGCTGACACACATCGACACAAGATCGCCGAGCTCCAGCGGCGGGAATCCGAACGGGAACGCGGCCGGCGCGTCCGGTACGCCAGTCCGGGATGGATCGTCCGGCTCGCTATCGGCACCGGCTGCCCGCCCGTCCAGGTCCAGCCGGCGACTGCCGTGCCACGGGCAACCGCCGCCGCGCCATCAACCGCGCCGAAGCCCGCCGGCCCCTGGCCTCCGGACTCCCCGCCTGCCCCACTGCCAGCCCGACACCGACCTGCGCATCCTCGACTGAACATCGGCGACTCCGCCCCCTACGGCTCCTGCCTGGTCATGTGCGTGACTGCTGCACCGTCGGCGGCCCGGCCCGGCGGCGCCGACGCGTGACACCGGCGAGCGCGCGCTGATCCCCGGCTGCGGTCGCGCCGCCCGTCCCTCCCCTCCTCCTCAACTCCGGTCAGGCATGGACGAAGACGGAAGTCGCCGTTCTCCTGGCCGATGCCTACGTGGTCCGGCGGACGCTGGCGGTACACCGCGGCGCGCACACCCACACCGTCTGTCACCGTCCATCTCGACGACCTGAGCGCCCACCTCGTGGCCGACTGGCTGCGCGAACGCAGTTGCCGCTGGCCCCAGGCCAGTGACCCGCACCTGATCATCACCGCCCCCCTCCTATCGGCATCCGGCATCGCCACAGCTCAGCTACTGTGCCCTGCGGGCTGCCTTCGACCAGGTCGGACTGCTGCCCCGGCAGGTGTGGGCCGACCACATCCTGTATGAGGCACGAGAGACCGCCGATCCCGTGCACCTCTTCCGTCTCTTTGGCATCCACCCCAACATCGCGGTGACGTACGTGCACGCCGCACGTCCGGACAAGGGCCTGCCCCGCATCCGCTGACCGAGCGGCTGGTCCGGTGCACTTGCTGGTCACCAGCCGGTGACGCGCTGCCAGATGTCCTGGATCGCCGGTGCGGTGTTCGTGGTTCGGGTGCTGTCGATGACGTGGTAGCCGTGATGCTGGGCGGCGGTGGCGCAGGCGTGGTTGGGCAGGATGCGCAGGCGGGTGCCGACGGGCAGGTCGGGCAGGCGGGCGCCGTCGGGGGTGGTGAGGGTGCCGTGTTCCTGGCTTGCGGCCGTCATGACCAGGTCCGGGATGAGGGTGCCGTCCAGGTCGGTGACCAGGCCATAGCCCTGGTCCTGCGCCTGGACGGCAGTGCCGCGGTCTCGGGACATGGCCATCCAGCCGCCGTCGGTGACGACCCAGCCGTATTCGGGGCGGTGGCCGATGACGGTGACCACGACCGACAGGGCGATGTCCTCGATGCGGCAGACGCCGATGCCGGCCATCACCAGGTCGAAGAAGACGTAGTTGCCGGCGCGCAGTTCGGTGACGCCGGTGAGGTCCTCGGCCGCGTGGGCCGTGGGGGTGGAGCCGACGCTGACGGTGGCCACGGGCAGGCCGGCCGCGCGCAGCCGCTCTGCCGCGACGCCGGCGGTGTCGCGTTCGTTCTCCGCTGCCAGGCGCTGTTCCTCGCCGGTGTAGGCGAAGTACGACTCGCCAGCGTGGGTCAGCACGCCGTCCAGACAGCCCGCGTCATGCAGGATGCGCCCGATCTCGACGAGCGTGGGCGCGTCGGGCTTGAGGCCGCCGCGGTGGCCGTCGCAGTCGATCTCGATCTGGGCGGGGACGGGAAGGCCCGCTTGGCGGGAGGCTTCGACGACGAACTCCGCCTGCTCTGTGCTGTCCAGCAGGATGCGCAGGGTGACTCCGCGGCGCAGCAGCGCGACGACGCGCGGGAGTTTGTGGGGGGCGATACCGACGGCGTAGGTGATGTCGGTGTAGCCGCCGTCGGCGAACGCCTCGGCCTCGGCGAGGGTGGAGACCGTGACGGGACAGGGGGTGCCATGGTGCAGGAGGGTGGCGACGTCGAGGCTCTTGGCCGTCTTCACGTGGGGGCGCAGGGCGACCCCGAGCCGGTCGGCCCTGGCTGCCAGTCGCTCGATGTTGCGCCGCATCTTGTGGACGTCGACGACGGCGAACGGCGTGTCGGGATCGGCGAGCGTCCGGGCGGCGCTGGGGCTGGTGGCGGTTGCGGGGTTGTTCACAGGGAGATGTCCATCTTCTTCAGGAGGGCCAGGCCCAGGTACAGGTCCTGCAGGCCGATTCCGGAACTGTCGAAGACCGTGATGTCGCTGTCGTCGGTGCGTCCCGTGGCGCGTTGGGTGAGGACCTCGCCGAGCGGGATGAGGACCGTCTCCGCCGGGGCGTGCTGGCTTTCGCCCATGCGGCGGGCCTGTTCGGGCAGGTCGCAGAAGACGCGGGCGCGGGCGAACAGTGCGGGCGGGAGTTCCCGCTTGCCGGGGGCGTCGGCGCCCATGCAGGAGATGTGCGTGCCGGGGCGGACCCACGCGGCCTCGAACAGCGGCGGAGTGTCGGCCCGGGCGGTCGTGGCGGTGACGATCACATCGGCCCGGGCGCAGGCTTCCTCGGCGCCCACGCTCCGGACGGTATGCCCTTGTGCCGCCAGTGCCGCGGTCATCCGCTCGGCGCGCTCGGCGCTGCGTCCCACGACCAGGACCTCGTCGATGGGCTGGACGCGGCTGACGGCCGCCACCTCGTAGGCGGCCTGGTGGCCGGTGCCGAAGACGGCCAGGGTGGTGGTACCGGTACGGGCCAGCAGGTCGACGGCGAGGGCGTCGGCCGCAGCGGTCCGGTAAGCGTTCGCGGTGCCGACCTCCAGGACGGCCGCGATCCTGCCGATCGTCTGGTTCAACAGCAGCAGGGTGGAGTGGTGGCGCGGCAGCCCGTGCCCGGTGTTGCCCGGCCAGTAGGTACCGATCTTCACCCCGGCGTGGGTCGCGGACGCGGACGGCTTGAGGGTGAACTGGTTGCGCGGGTCGGACCCGTGCACGGCCAGGCTGGGAAAGGCCGTGCCGTCCACCGTCGCGGCGAAGGCGGCGCGGGCCGCTTCGAGGGCCAGGTCCTCGTCCACGAGCGCGGCGGTCTGCTCCTCGGTGATGTGCAGCAGGCGGCGCGCAGCCGGTGGCCGGCCGGAGCCGGGCGAGGGAGCGAGCACGGGGTCGGTGGTCGATCCGGCGGCGGTCACGAAGTGCCCCCTACTTGGTGTAGTTGTAGACGGTCGCCCGGGACACGCCGAGCAGGTCCGCGATGGTCTGCGCGGCATCACGCGAGTCGAAGTAGCCGTCCTGGTGCAGCTGCCGTACGAGTGCCTTCTTGTCCTGTCTGCTCAGCGATCGGGGGGTCGCGGCGCGCTCCGCGGCCAGTTCCTCCACCGCGTGGCGCAGTTCGCGCGCGTTGCGGTCCCGCAGGGTCTCCAGGGCCTGCTCGCGGTGCTCGGTGTCCGTGGCCACGAGGTTCGACAAAGCGAGCGTCATCGGTGACAGCACCGACACGTCGAGGTTCAGGCAGAGGGCGGCGATGTACTCGCCGGCGGTGTTCTTGATCCCGATGGACGTGCTCTTGGCCGGGCGGCCGTCGGGGAACTGGTTGGGGTAGTTCTGGATGACGCTGGGGTAGCCGGGGTCCTCGATGCGGGCCAGGCCCAGCTCTGTGGCGGAGTCCCCGACCTCGCGGCCGGAGAGATTGTTCTCGATCGCTCGGATCGCGTGCTGGGGATCCCGCAGGTCGTGCAGAACCACCTCGCACAGGCCCGGGAACATGCGGCCCAGAGCAACAGCGATCTTCTCGGCCTCGCGGATGAGGTGCTCGTCCGCCTCGGCCGAGGCCGAGGTGACGATGCCCTCGCGTTCGACCCTCTCCACACCATCAACGACGCGTGCCACGAGGCCCCATCCCGAAGATTCAACTGGACTCATATTCCACATCTAGATGATGAGTCTAGAAATCCTCTCGGCGATTGTCCAGCGGCCCTTCAGCAGGCGGGGGCGAGCATCAGGGCGTAGCCACAGAGCCACCCACCGACGGCCACGCTCACCCGCCTCGCATCCCTGGATGATCCTCGACCACCCCCGGCAGTTCTTCTTCAATGATCTCGACCAGCCGGTCGAAGGCGGTCGGGCCACGTCCAGCGCGGGCTTCCGCCGGCCTGGCGGCCATGCGTGCCTTGTGAGTGGCCTGAGAGCCATGCCGAAGGCGGCGGCGAGCCTGGGGCCCATCGTGTTCACCATGCCGGCAAGGCGGGTGCTGCGGATCATCCGGGGCGGGAAGCCGCAGTCGTCGGGACGTGGGAGAGGTATGCAGCGAAGGCCGGGCTTCGCCCGGCCTCTGTTCCTTTGGTGACCACGACGTGGGGGTTCTCGGTCCGCCATGCCTGGCGATGATCCAGGCAGCGTTGCCGCACCGTCCATGGGTCGGGATCGAGCGGGACAGGATGGGGCCGCTTGCCGAGCCGGACCGTTTGGGCCTGCTGGTCCATGTCGTTGACCTGCAACATTCGGGCCTCTGACCTGGAGGCGCCATGCAGCAGAGTGAGCATCCCCACGACTGCCTCGTGGGGATGGACCTCCTCGTTGGTCGTCCAGCAGCGGAAGAGGTCAGCGCTGCTGGACGAGGGTGAGGGTCCTGCCGCGGAAGCCCTTCGAGCCATTGGAGGTCATGTTCCGGGTCGGATCGACCAGAACGATGTGCTGGGTCCGGGCGAAGCGGAAGAACTGTGTATCGGCCCGTGGAATCCGTACTCGTGTCCGGACTGCCCACCCGTGATCGTCGTCGACGAGCAGGGCTTGGCTTACGCTCGAGCCGGGCGCCCCGGCCGGGGAACGAGGCCGGTACCTGCCCTGCGACCCGGGCGATGGCATCCTTCGAGAGCCGGGTGAAATCAGCGATCGTTAATACCGCTGGACGAGGAAGGCGCCATGAGCAACGGGCTGGAACAACTGAAGGCCGTGGTACCGCTGCTCAATGAAGAGGGGGCAGCGGGAGACATGCTTGACTGGGACGGGGCCGCGACCGAACTCGGCGTGTCCTCCTTTCCCAGCGACTACCAGGCGTTTGTGACGTCCTTCGGCGCCGGATCGATCGAGGACAGCCTCTACGTGTGGGTCCCCCGCCCCGGAACGACGGGTGCCCCGTTGACGGTGGGGCGGTTGCCGGCGGATGCGCTCGGCTCGGAGTCAATGCGTGTGTGGCAGGACTCGGTGGCAAACTCCAGGTACCGGCTGGAGGACATGCTCGTCTGGGGGCAGACGAACAGCGCGGACGCCCTGTGCTGGGTGGCGTCCGACCCCGACCCGGACAACTGGCCCGTCGCGGTCTGGGAACGGCAAGGCAGCAGGTGGCAGGTCTACGACCTGGGCATGGTGGAGTTCCTCCTGGGGCTGTTGCGCGGAATCCTCCCCGCGTGCCCCGTGAGCGATGAGACTCTGTGGAGGGCCCGGAGCGCCCGGTTCCTGAACTTCCGGGACGAGGAACGAGCCCTCGACGCGGGCGTCGACCCGTGGACGGGCAGACGGTTGAACAGGTTCGGCTGAACCCTCCCCCTGCCCTCTCGGGCGGTCCGACGAAGTCGTTGCGCTGGGCCGTGTTGTAGAAGGTACTGGTCTCTTGAGTCGGCCGTTCGGAGAAGTCGCGCGCGGCCAGCCAGATGATGAGGTCGTAGGCGATTCCGCCGGTGTCGGTGTCGGTGGTGACCTTGTAATCGCGACGCGTGGGGTACATGGCAGGGTCCGGTGCCGGGAACGGTGCACGGATTGTCTATCGTCTCCCAGTGCGAACAATCATGGTGCCTGTCCGCGGAGCGGAGGGCTTGGCGTGGTGAGGCTGCGGTGGCCGCGCCTTCGGCATCCGGCGCAGGTGGTCGTGGCCGGCTTCGCCACGGCGATCGCGGCCGGGGCCGGCCTGCTGATGCTGCCGGCGGCGAAGGCCGGGCCGGGCGGTGCCGGTGTGGTGGACGCGTTGTTCACCTCCACCTCCGCCGTGTGTGTGACCGGTCTGGTCGTGGTGGACACCCCCGGCTACTGGAGCGGGTTCGGGCAGGCGGTGATCCTAGCGCTCATCCAGGTGGGCGGCTTCGGCATCATGACCTTCGCTTCCCTGCTGGTTCTGCTGGTGTCCCACCGCATCGGCCTGAAGGCACGCATGACGGCCGCCGCGGAGACCAAGACCCTGGGGCTGGGCGATGTCCGCTCGGTCGTGACCGGTGTGGTCAAGGTCAGCCTGCTGCTGGAGGCGGTCACCGCGCTGGTGCTGACCCTGCGGTTCGCGACCGCTTATGACGAGCCCTGGCCGCGGGCGGTGTGGCTGGGCGTCTTCCATGCCGTCTCGGCATTCAACAACGCCGGATTCGCCCTGTACTCCGACAGTCTGATGGGCTTCGTCACCGATCCATGGATCTGCCTGCCCATCGCGCTGGCGGTCATCGCCGGCGGACTGGGCTTCCCGGTGCTGTTCGAACTGCGCCGCCGTTGGCACCGGCCGTGGTCCTGGTCCCTGCACACCAAGATCGTGGTCTGGGCCTCCGGGATCTTCCTGGTCGGCGGCAGCGCCTTCATCACCGCGATCGAATGGTCCAACCCGGCCACCCTGGGCTCCCTGGACGTGCCCGGGAAACTGCTGGCCGGCTTCTTCCAGGGCGTCATGCCGCGCACCGCCGGGTTCAACAGCCTCGACACCTCCCAGATGAATCCCGCGAGCTGGCTGGGCACGGACGTGCTGATGTTCATCGGCGGTGCCAGCGCCGGCACCGCCGGAGGCATCAAGGTCACCACCTTCGCCGTGCTGTTCTTCGTCATATACGCCGAGATCCGCGGCGAGGGCGCAGTCAACATCTTCCACCGCCGCCTGCACGGTGATCTTCAGCGTCAGGCTCTGACGGTGGTGCTGCTGTCCGCGGGCGCGGTCGCCGTCTCCACCCTGGCCTTCGTGGTCTTCACCGACTACAGCCTGGACCAGTCGCTGTTCGAGACCACCTCCGCCTTCGCCACCGTGGGACTGTCCACCGGCATCACCGCGGCCCTGCATCCCGGTCTGCAGCTGCTGCTGATCGCGCTGATGTTCATCGGCCGGCTCGGCCCCATCACCGTCGCCTCCGCGCTCGCCCTGCGCAGTCGCGTCCGCCTGTACGACCTTCCTGAGGAGCGACCCGTCATTGGCTAGGAAACCCACCCCGAAGAAGCGGCGCACGGGCCCGGAGAGCTCCGTCGTCGTCATCGGCCTGGGCCGCTTCGGCCGCGCCCTGGCCCTGGAACTCGTCGACGAGGACACCGAAGTCCTCGGCATCGACGAGAACGCCGAGGTCGTCCAAGCCCTCTCCGGTTCCCTCACCCACATCGTGCGGGCCGACTCCACCAAAGAGGACGCCCTGCGCCAGCTCGGCGTCCACGAGTTCGACCGTGCCGTCGTCGCCATCGGCACCGATCTGGAAGCCAGCATCCTCACCGCCTCGCTGCTCATCTCCTTCGGCATCGACGACGTCTGGGCCAAAGCCACCAGCGAGGCCCACGGCCGGATCCTCACCCAGCTCGGCGTCCACCACGTCGTCTACCCCGAACACGACATGGGCCAGCGCGTCGCCCACCTCGTACGCGGCCGCATGCTCGACTACATCGAGTTCGAAGACGACTTCGCCATGGTCAAAACCAACCCGCCCGCCGACATCATCGGCCTCCCCCTGGCCAACAGCGCCGTCCGCACCCGCTACGGCATCACCGTCGTCGCCATCAAACGCCCCGGCGAAGGCTTCACCTACGCCACCGCCGACACCGTCGTAGAAGCAGACGACACCATCATCGTCGCCGGACGCACCCGAGCCACCGAACGCTTCAGCGAACTCCAGTAGGAACAACCCGGGCGGGCAAACCAGGATGGTTTGGCTCCTCTCTGACGGCCGGGCACCGGCCGGCTGGGTGCCGACGAAGGCGGACGGCCGCAGTCCCGGGCGGAGCGGTGTCGCGCAGGCGGCCGGCTGCGAAGACGCACCGACCGGGACACCGCCGCTGGAGCAGGCACTGGACCCAGCCGAGCAGCCGGGAGTGACTGTGCTCTCCGGGCGGCACCGCCGCCTACCTGCACCCCGCCCTCAACAGCCTCGGCGATGACCGGAAACCGGGTCGGTGACACCAAGGCTGCACAGTGAGCCCCTTCCACGCCGGCGCCGCCGCCGTGACAGGGCTGATCATCGCCGCCGCGACGGCACCGGACCAGGTCTGGCGGGTGGGCGCCATCGGGGCCCTCGCGCTGGTCGCCGTACCGCTGACGGCCGGCGATGCCGAAGACGGACTGCGACGGCTCGGCACCGGCCTGCTCGGGTTGGTCTGGCTGGGCGTGCTGGTGCCGCTGGGGGCGCTCGGCCTGGCCCTTTTCGCCGCGGTGTCGGTCGCCGACGTAGTGTGCGTACTTCGCCGGCCGGCGACTGGGCGGGCCCCGGTTGTCGCCCCTGTCCCCGGCCAAGCGATGGAGCGGAACGCTGTGCGGCGCTGCTGCGGGCCTGGCCGTGCTCGTACTGCTGTCGTCGTGGAGCTGGCCGGCGGTGGCCGCGGTGGCCGTGGGCGGACCGGCAGGCGACTTGGTGGAGTCCCTCGTCAAGCGCGGCGCCGGGGTCAAGGACTCGGGCCAGTGGCTGGCGGGAGCCGGAGGGCTGCTTGACCGCGTCGACTCCCTCGTGGGTGCGCTGGCGGTGGTCGTCGTACTGGGATGAGCGGGCCGGCAGTGCACCGTGGACTCCTTGGCCGAACCGGCAAGGCCATCGCTGCCTGGCTGCAACGGGTCGGTCTTGCCGCTTGCCGACTCCCCCGCCGCATCCGCACAGGCGAATCCGGCGGGTGCAGCAGGCCGGAGCGGCCGGCTCCCGTGCGCGTCGCCCCCGCGGGGTCATGCGCGCGTCCCGCACGCTGGCGGTCACGACGTTCGTGTTGATCTTTCGATCGCCGGGCCTGCGGTCGGTTCGACGACGACGCCACCATCCCGGTGGCCGCATGGCGCGCAAGCCACCGGGCGCGAAGGGTGCGCGGCGTCACGGACGGCGATGCCCCGGGCTCGATGGACGACCATCTGCTGGATCACGGTGAGTGGCGGATGGACGCGCAGGGGGTGAAGCTGGAGGGGAGCGACCAGCCGGGATTCGGCGTCCGGACGCTGCTGCACCGCAGCATCCAGACCCGGCTCGACAACCACATCGCCGACCTCTCGCCGGGCGGCGGGGCCCCCGGCGACATGATCGTCGCCGGCGTGCGCGACGCCCCCCCCGCACCGCATCGTCCGCAAGGCCGGCGCTGACCGCAGTCTCGCCCGCCGCAGGTAAGCGCCTGTGACAGGCCCGCCCCTCTCGTGGCCGGAATCGCACGGGACACCGACGCACCGGCGCGACTCGAAGTACACGACGGGGGAACCGGAAGAGAAGCCCTGACGCACGAGGGGAGGCCGGGTTCCCGGACGCCCGGCTCCGTCACCGGAAGGGAGGCGACGATGGCGCACGAAGACGACGCCCGGCAGGCCGTGCCGAACACCCCGGGGATGCGCCCGGACGGCGACGGCGTCACGCGCCGCCGTCCGCTGCGGGAGCGGCACCACGTCCAGGAGACGGTCGAGGTCGAGGTCGCGGTGCCGGTGCGCACGGCGTACAACCAGTGGACGCAGTTCAAGACCTTCCCCCGGTTCTCGACCCTGGTGCACGGCGTCGAGCAGGTCAGGCCCACCGTGACCACCTGGACCATCGGCTACGGACCCCTGCGTCACCGCTTCATGGTCGAGATCGTGGAACAGGACCCCGACGCCTACCTGGCCTGGCGCGCTCTGGAGCAGAAGCCCTCCCACCAGGGCGAGGTCGAATTCAGGGCGACGGAATCCGGCGGCACCGCGATCACCGTCCGGCTGCTCCTGGACCCGCGGGGAGCCGCGGGGATCCTCACCCGCTCGTCCAGGGGCGCCCGGCTGACCGCCCGGCTGGTGCACGGCGAACTCATGAAATTCAAACGGTTCATCGAGGGACTGGGGCAGGAGGGCGGGGCCTGGCGCGGCACCATCCGCAACGGCCGTGTACAGCACGATCATCCGGAACCGCCCAGGAGCCGCGTGGCCCAGTGGCCCGTCGGCTGACCCGCGCACCGGACAAGAGAGAGGCGAACCGATGCAGAACCCGCCCGGTGAGGAGCCGGAGACCACCCTCTCCGTGACACCGCCGAAGAAGTGGGCGGCCGGAGTCCCCGCGGTCGTGCACGCGCTGGGGTACTCCCTGGAGCAGACCTCCCCGCGCAAGACCGGGGTGGACCTGCTGACCATGAACCAGGTGGGCGGGGTCGACTGCCCCGGCTGCGCGTGGGCGGACCCGGCCCCGGGCCGGCGTCATCGCAACGAGTACTGCGAGAACGGTGCCAAGCACATCAACGACGAGGCCACCACGCGCCGGATCACCGCCGACTTCTTCCGTGAGCACAGCGTCTGCGACCTCGCCGCCCGCTCGGACATGTGGCTCAACCAGCAGGGCCGGCTCACCGAGCCGATGATCAAGCGGTCCGGCTCCGAGCATTACGAGCCCATCGGCTGGAACGACGCCCTGGGTGTCCTCGCGCAGGAACTGAAGGCGCTGGGCTCCCCGGACGAGGCCGTCTTCTACACCTCCGGCCGCGCCAGCAACGAGGCCGCCTTCGTCCTGCAGCTCTTCGCCCGCGCCTTCGGCACCAACAACCTGCCCGACTGCAGCAACATGTGCCACGAGTCCAGCGGCTTCGCCCTGAGCGAGACCCTGGGCACCGGCAAGGGCACCGTCAGCCTCGACGACCTTCACCACGCCGACCTGATCTTCCTCGTCGGGCAGAACCCGGGCAGCAACCACCCGCGCCAGCTCACCGCCCTGGAGGAGGCCAAACGCAACGGCGGCCGGATCGTCGCGGTCAATCCACTGCCGGAGGCCGGGCTGCGGCGCTTCAAGAACCCGCAGAAACCGAGCGGAGTCGTGGGACGCGGTACCCAGATCGCCGACCGTTTCCTGCACATCAAGCCCGGCGGCGACCTCGCCCTGTTCCAGGCACTCAACCGCCTGCTGCTGGAGGCTGAGGACGCCCGCCCCGGCACCGTCCTGGACCACGACTTCATCGACGCCCACACCGCCGGCTTCGAGGAGTTCGCCCAGCACGCCCGCACCGTCGACTGGGACGACGTGCGCACCGCGACCGGACTGACCCGCGAGGAGATCGAGAAGGTCCGCGACGAGGTCCTGAAGAGCGACCGCGTCATCGTCTGCTGGGCGATGGGCATCACCCAGCACAAGCACGGCGTGCCCACCGTAAGGGAGATCGTCAACTTCCTGATGCTGCGGGGCAACCTGGGGCGCGCCGGTACCGGTGCCTGCCCGGTGCGCGGCCACAGCAACGTCCAGGGCGACCGCACCATGGGCATCTGGGAGCAGATGCCGGACACCTTCCTCGACGCCCTGCAGAAGGAGTTCGGCTTCGACCCGCCGCGACCGCACGGCCTGGACTCGGTGGACTCGATCAAGGCGATGCGCGAGGGCCGCGTCAAGGTCTTCCTCGCCCTGGCCGGCAACTTCGTCCGCGCCGCTCCCGACAGTGAGGTCACCGAGGAGGCGATGCGCTCGTGCCGGCTGACCGCCCACATCTCCACCAAGCTCAACCGCTCGCACACCGTCTGCGGCGACACTGCGCTGATCCTGCCGACACTGGGGCGCACCGAACGTGACGTCCAGGCCGACGGCGAGCAGTTCGTCACCGTCGAGAACTCCATGAGCCAGGTGCACACCTCCCAGGGCCGCCTCGAGCCGGCCTCCCCGCTGCTGCTCAGCGAAGTCGCCATTTTGTGCCGGCTCGCCCGACGCACCCTGGACGGCTCGGCGGACATCCCCTGGGACACGTTCGAGGGTGACTACGGCATCATCCGCGACCGTATCTCCCGCATAGTGCCGGGCTTCCACGACTTCAACGCACGGGTGACCCGCCCCGGCGGCATCCAACTGCCCAATCCGGTCAACGAGGGCGTCTTCAACAACAAAGCCGGCAAAGCCCTGTTCAGCTGCAACGAGCGCGTGGTGCCCCGGGCACCCGAGGGTCACCTGCTGCTGCAGACGCTGCGCTCGCACGACCAGTGGAACACCGTCCCCTACACCAACGACGACCGCTACCGCGGCATCCACGGCAGTCGCCACGTCGTGCTCGTCAACCCGGCCGACCTGATCGAACTCGGTCTCGCCCGGGGCGATCATGTCGACCTGGTGAGCGTCTGGGCGGACGGCTCCGAGCGCCGGGCCGAGAACTTCGAGGTCGTGCCCTACCCCACCGCCAAGGGCTCGGCCGCCGCCTACTACCCGGAGACGAACGTCCTGGTGCCGCTGGACAGCGTCGCCGACATCAGCAACCAGCCCACATCGAAGGGCATCGTCGTCCGCCTCGAACCCACCCTCGACCGGACACAGCCCACACCGGCCTGACCGGCGGCACGATCCCGACGGGGCCCGCGACGACAGCGGGCCCCGTCGTGCGTTGCCGACTGGAGGCCGCAGGAGTGGGCGCAAGGCGGCGTTCTGGCGCCCTGGCCCAGGCGTCCGCCAGGCCCAGGCCGTGACGACTTCAGCAGCCCGCCGGTCTCCCCACCTGTGCGGTTGTCAGACGGTTCGGGGAGGAGCGCGGTGTCGGGTCGGTCGTGCGGGCCCGCGTCGACGTAGTCGGCGAGGGCCTGGACGCGGGCTGCCGGAGCGGAAGCTCGCGCGGACAAGCCTCCGGGTGTGTGACCCTCGATCGCGTCGTGCGGTCGATGAGCCTTCCTGGGCCGGTCGGACGGGCGGATCAGCGCAGTCCGGCGAAGAGATCGTTCTCGGGTACGGCCGCGCCGGTGGCGTCCTGGACACGTACGAAGGTCTCCATGCCCATCAACTCGCCGAACCTCTCCTTGCCCATCTTGAGGAAGAAGATGTTCTCGCCCTGACTGGCGTGCGCGGCCAACGCGTCGAACTTCTGGCCGCTGAACGCGGTGGTGTCCACCCACGTGGTGATCTCATCGTCGGGGAGGCCGATCTCGGCCATCGCGGCGGCCTCGGCAGGATCCGGCTCCGGCATGTCCGGATGAAACTCGCGCATGATCTCGCCGAACCGCTGCATCATCGAGCGGGGCATCGTCGTCCAGTACACCTTCGGGGTCAGCGCGGTCATCTCCAGCGCCGCCATCGTGATGCGGTGGGCCTGGATGTGGTCCGGGTGGCCGTAGAAACCGTTCTCGTCGTAGGTGACGACCACATCAGGTCGGTAGTGCCGCATGAGTTCCGCGAGTCGGGCCGCGCCTTCCCGCACGGGGGTCTGCCAGAAGGATCCGGGGGCGTCGTTGCTCGGCCAGCCCATCATCCCGGAGTCGGCATAATCCAGCATCTCCAGATCGCTGACTTTCAGGACGCCGCAGCTCGCTTCAAGTTCTTGACGGCGCATCAAGGCGATCGCCGCCGGATCGTGCCCGGGATCACCCGGTTTGACACCCCCGGGTCCGTCACCGCAGCCGCCGTCGGTACATGTCACGAGAACCGTGCGGATGCCTTCCGCCGCGTACCGCGCGAGGACCCCTCCGGTTCCGGTGGCCTCGTCGTCGGGGTGGGCGTGCACCGCCATGAGCGTCAAGGGCCGGTCAGTCATGAAACAGTCCTCCTGCAGGCATACGTCTGGTCCGAGTGCGCGGCGGGCGTACCGCGCCCCTGGGGTCCGGATCCGGGTGGGCGGACGACCTTGTGGTCTCCGTGTTCCCCGCCCGTGAGGTGCCGGTCCCTCGGTCGATGCAACCGTGCCGGCCGGACCGGTTGTTCCCCTGCATGTCTCAGCGCCACGTCGGATCCGACGTCCATCCGGCACCAGCCGTGAGATTCCGACACGAAATTTGAGAGCTTACAAGGGTGTTGCTCCGGGGAGCCGCGGAGGGCTACCAGCCACTTCCCGACGCACGCGGCCTGTTGGCCCTGAGCGCCGCTGTCGAGATTTTCGAACCGCCCGAGGCCTACGGTGTGCGGGCGTGAAGGCACCGACGCCCTGCACGGAACGGCAGCTCGGCATCGAGACCGCCATCGCATTCGCCGGGGTGCGTCAACCGGTCTCGCCTCCCCTGTGTGCCTGCCGGGCCGTCCTGTTCGCGGTGATCGACGCCGGCCCGGCCCTTCCGCGTCCGCGGCCGGCCCGTCCTCAACTGGGCGGAACAGAGTGCGTGGGCCGACCGGCCTCGACGGCCTCGGCGACCCGGGCCGCCGTCTCCCGCAGCCAGATGTGCGCCGCGTCGCGCGTGTGCACCGGGTGCCACCACAAGGCTTCCTGAAGCGGCACAGCGTCGTAGGGCGGTTCCATGACGCGGACGGGGACGAGTCCGCCGAGCCGCTCGGCGAGACGTTCCTGGATGAGGGCCACCCTCCGGGTGCCGGCGACCAGGAGGGGCATGAGCTGGAAGCTGTCGACGGCGACCTCGACGTGCGGCTCGATGCCGAGCATGCCGATCTGACGGGCGGCGGGCGCATCATAGATGCGCTGGTACGTCACCCACGGCAGCCGGGCCAGATCGTCGAGGGTGAGGTGCTCGCCGACCTCGGGGTTGTCGTCGGCGACGAGGTACACCCAACGGTCCCGGTAGAGCTCGACGGCGGGGAAGCCGCTGATGATGCCGTGCGGCATCATCAGCCCGTCGGAGGTGCTCAGCAGCGCCCCGGTGTCGTCGATGATTTCGTTCGGTACCTGTTTGAACCTGAGCCGGATGCCTGGTGCCTCGGCTTGGATGGTGCGGGCCAGTTCGGCGCCGAAGACGGCCACCGCGTAGTCGGAAGCGATCAGAGTGAACTCGAGTTCCTCGCGGGCGGGGTCGAAATCGGCCTGGCTGGTGAAGACACGCTCCAGCAGGTCGCAGGCGGTGGCGGTGCGGTCGAGGAGGGTCAGGCCGAGGGCGGTCAGTTCGTAGCGGCCACCCTCCCGGGAGAGCAGGTCGTCGTCGAAGTGGCGGCGTAGTCGTGCCAGCGCGGCGCTCATGGCGGGCTGGCTGAGCCCGATCCGTCGGCCGGCATTGGTGACGTTGCGCTCCTCCAGGAGGGCGCGCAGGGCGACGACGAGGTTGAGGTCGAGGCTTGCCAGATTCACGAAGCATCCCAGTGCCGGGGCGGAAAGCGTTGCGATTATTTGCCGCTTGGATTCAGGTATCCAGGAAATCGATTTCCCAGATCACAAGTTACGGGCCAGATTAGTGGCATCGCAATCGGGAGGACATCTCCGTGAAATCCGCTGCCGCGTCGGCACCCTGCATCCCCTTTTCGGGCCCGTTCGCCATCGGCACCCTGTCGGCACGGGGCGAGGCTCGGTTCCCGGGCCTCGTGGCCCCGGACGGCCAGGTCCTCGACCTGCGCACGGCACTGGACGAACCCGCGCTGACCACGCTCGCGCTCCTGGAGCGCTGGGACGAGGAGCTGCCGCGCCTGCACACCCTCGCCGGGGACCCGACGCGCGACTGGCGACCGCTGGCGGACCTGACGGTGCACGCGCCCGTCGAGCCCCGGCAGATCTTCCAGTCCGGCGCCAACTACCGGCAGCACGTGATCGACCTGGCGGTCGCACACCGCGCCCCGGACGCCCCGGGCACCGTCGAGGAGGCCCGTGCCGAGGTCGCGGCGGTCATGGACAAGCGGGCCGCCGAGGACCTCCCGTACGTCTTCATCGGCCTCCCGACCGCGATCAGCGGCCCCTACGACGACGTGGTGCTGCCCGCGTGGGCCGAGAAGCCCGACTGGGAACTGGAACTCGCCGCGGTGATCTCCCACCCCGCCTACCGGGTCACCGTGGAGGAAGCCCTGGATCACGTCGCGGGCTACACCATCGCCAACGACCTGACCGACCGCGCGACCGTCTTCCGCCGGGACATGCCCCCGATCGGCACCGACTGGCTGCGCAGCAAGAACGCCCCCGGCTTCACCCCGCTCGGCCCGTGGATCGTCCCGGCCGGCTCCATCGCCGACCCCTCCGGCCTGCGGGTCACCCTGAAACTCAACGGGGAGACCATGCAGGACGAGTCCACCGACGACATGATCTTCGGCGTCGCACGGCTCGTCTCGTACATCTCCCAGACCGCCCGACTGCTTCCCGGCGACCTGGTCCTCACCGGCAGCCCGGCCGGAAACGGCATTCACTGGGGCCGGCTGCTGCGCGACGGCGACGTGATGGACGGCTCGGTCACCGGGCTCGGCGCCCAGCGCACCCGCTGTGTCGCGGAGGAGGCCCGATGAGCGCCGACCGTATCGACCGTACCGATCCCGAGGCGGCGATCGCCGAGGCCGCGAAGGCGTACTCGAACTGGGGCCGCTGGGGCGAGGACGACGTGCTCGGCACGCTCAACTTCCTCGACGAGGCCAAGCGCCGCGAGGGCGCAGCCCTGATCCGCGACGGCGTCAGCTTCTCCTTGTCACAGGCCTTCGACATGGACGGCCCGCAGAAGGGCTGGCGGCGGCGTACGAACCCGGTGCACACGATGCTCGCCACGGGCACCGATGCCGCTCTGGGCGGCCAGGGCTTCCCGCATGGTTTCGGTGGCGCCGACGACGTGATCGCCATGCCCCTGCAGTGCTCCACCCAGTGGGATGGGCTCGGGCACATCTTCGATCACGGCAAGGCCTGGAACGGCCGCCCGGCGGAGAAGGTCGTCACCTCCGAAGGCGACCTGGTCACCGGCATCGAGCACATGGCTCCGCACGTCGCCGGGCGGGGCGTCCTCCTCGACGTGGGCCTGGTCATCGGCCAGGACGGTGAATTGCCCGACGGCTTCGCCGTCACCGAGGAGCACCTGACCGCGACCGCCGCCTCGCATGGTGTGACCGTCGGTCGTGGCGACCTGGTCCTCGTGCGCACCGGGCGGCTGGCCCGCGCCCGTCACGAAGGCTGGGGCGACTACGCGGGCGGGCCGGCGCCGGGGCTGAGCTTCAGTACGGCCGGCTGGCTGTACCGGAGCGAGATCGCCGGGATCGCCACCGACACCTGGGGCTTCGAGGTTCGGCCCAACGAGTTCGACCACGCCTTCCAGCCGCTGCACCAGGTCGCCATCCCCCACATCGGTCTGCTCATCGGTGAGATGTGGGACCTCGACGCCCTCGCCGCACATTGCGCCGCCGACGGCCGGTACGAGTTCTGGCTCACCGCCGCGCCACTGCCCATCACCGGGTCCGTCGGCTCACCGGTCAATCCCATCGCCGTCAAGTAACGCCCTGGACCGCCGCGCCGGCAGCGCCCGGACGGCTGCGCCACCCTCGCCCGCCCGGCCCGCAACACCCCCCTTGCCGCTCGACGTCGCGCGGCACCGTCTCAGGGAGAACCCATGACCGATCCCCACCTCCGCACCGTCCTCGTCGTCGGCGGCGGCGCGTCCGGCAACGCCGTGACCGTGCTGCTGCGGCGGGCGGGCATCGCCGTGGAACTCATCGAGGCCAAACCCGACTGGAACGTGCTCGGCTCCGGCATCACCCTCCAGGGCAACGCGCTGCGCGTGCTGCGCGAAGTGGGCGTATGGAACAAGGTCCAGGAGAGCGGCTACGCCGTCGACGCCGTCGGTCTGGCCGCGCCCGACGGGACCGTGTTCCATGTCCAGCAGGACATCCGCACCGGTGGGGACGACCTGCCCCCGATCTTCGGCATGCAGCGGCCCCGGCTGCAGGAGATTCTGTGTGAGGCCGTTCTCGAGAGCGGCGCGACAGTACGCCTCGGCACCACCGCCGAGGAACTGGTCCAGGACGCGTCCGGCGTCACCGCCCGGTTCAGCGACGGCACCGAAGGCCGCTACGACCTCGTCATCGCCGCCGACGGCGTCAACTCCCACACGCGCGCCATGATCGGCATCAGCGACAAACCCGAACCGACCGGCATGGCCATCTGGCGCGTCCCCGCGCCCCGCCCCGAGAGCGTGGAGCGCAAGGACCTGGCCTACGGCGGATCGTGCTACATCGCCGGCTACTGCCCCACCAGCAAGAACACCATCTACGCCTACCTCGTCGAGGCCAACCGCGACCGCGCCTCCATCGACCCGGCCTCGTACGCGGACGAGATGCGGCGGCTGGCCGCGCCCTACGGCGGTGCGTGGCCGGAGATCGCCGCGAGCATCACCGACCCCGCCAAGGTCAACTACACCTGGTTCGAACGGCTGCTCGTCGAGGGCTCCTGGCACCGCGGCCGGATCGTCCTGATCGGTGACGCGGCCCACGTCTGTCCCCCCACGCTCGCCCAGGGCGCGGCCATGTCGCTGGAGGACGCCTCCGTACTGGCCGAGATGCTGAGCGAGGAGCAGGACTGGAGCTCCCTCGACGCCCTGCTGACCGGCTTCTACGAACGCCGGATCGACCGTGTCCGCATGGTGGTCGAAGCATCCGTGCAGCTCGGTCAGTGGCAGCTGGACGGCGTCCGGGACGCCGACGCACCCGGTCTGATGGGCCGCACGATGTCCGTCCTGAAGGAGACCCCGTGAACCCCGTGCACACCGTGAGTTCCCAGAACAGCACACCCACGATCGACGTCCACGCGCACGTCCTGCTCCCTCAGGTCGAGGACGCCGTTGCTGGACACCCCGGGCTGGCCGCGGCCCGTGATCTCGACGCCCGCCGCAACGGCCCCGAGGCCATCGCCGTCAGCGGCCCGATGTTCCGGGACCGCTTCCCGAGGCTGACCGACGTCAAGGCCCGGCTCGCCGCGATGGACGCCTCCGGGATCGACATCCAGCTGGTCTCGCCGTCTCCCTCGCACTACCACTACTGGGCCGACGAGGACCTGGCCCGTACGGTGTGGGAGCCGGCCAACGAGGGCACCGCCGCGCACGTCGCCCAGGCCCCGCAGCGGCTGCACGGCCTCGGCCTCGTTCCGCTCCAGCACCCGGGCCTCGCCGTCGAAGCCCTCGAGCACGCCCTCGGCCTGGGCCTGCGCGGGGTCGAGATCTCAAGCCACGCGCCGGGACGTGAGCTGTCGGACCCCGCGTACGAACCGTTCTGGACGCGGGCCGAGGAAACCGGCGCGATCCTCTTCCTGCACCCCTTCGGCTGCACGCTCGACGAGCGCCTCAACCGGTGGTACCTGTCCAACACCGTCGGCCAGCCGACCGAGAACGCCGTCGCCCTGTCCCATCTGATCTTCTCCGGAGTCCTGGACCGGCACCCGGGGTTGCGCATCGTCGCCGCCCACGGCGGCGGCTATCTGCCCACGCACATCGGCCGCTCCGACCACGCCTGGCTCGCCCGCACCGACACCCGCGGCTGCGCGCACCCGCCCAGCAGCTACCTCAAGCAGCTGTACTTCGACTCCCTGGTCCATGACCCGGACGTCCTGCGCGAGCTGATCCGGGTCGCCGGCCCCGGCCGGGTGCTGCTCGGCTCCGACTTCCCCTTCGACATGGGCACCGACGACCCGCTCGGAGCGCTGCGCGACGTCACGGACCTGCCCGCCCCCCACTTCCACGCCGTCCGCGGCGCCAACGCGGCAGCGCTGCTGCGTCTCACCTGAGGAGCCCGACATGACCAACCGTCTGCTCACCCACCTGCGGCACGTCGACCTGGCGGTGCCGGACTACGACAAGCAGCTCGACTTCTACGCCGGCGTCTGGGGCCTGACCAAGGTCGCCGAGGACTCCGGCATCTCCTTCCTCGCCGCCGAGGGCTCCCCCGAGCAGTACATCGTCCGGCTCCGCAAGGCCGAGGAGAAGCGCCTCGACCTCATCTCCTACGGCGCGGCCAACCCCGCCGACGTGGACACACTCGCCGAGCGACTCCTCGCGGGTGGAGTGCAGTTGATCTCCCAGCCGGGCAAGGTCGACACCCCCGGCGGCGGCTACGGCTTCCGCTTCTTCGACATCGACGGCCGCACCATCGAGGTCTCGGCCGACGTCGAGGCACGCCGGCACCGTCGTATCGAGGAGAAGGAGTCCATCCCGGTCCGTCTCTCGCACGTCGTCCTGAACTCCCCCGACATCAACGCCACCCGCGCCTGGTACGAGCAGCACCTCGACTTCCGGCTGTCCGACACGATGACCTTGCCGCACATGGGCGAGGTCATGCACTTCATGCGGATCAGCAACCAGCACCACTCCATGGCCATCGCCAGCGGTCCGCACACCTCCCTGCAGCACCTCTCCTTCGAGATGCGCGGCATCGACGAGTACATGCGCGGCTCCGGCCGCGTGATGCGCTCCGGCGCCCGCAAGATCTGGGGCCCCGGGCGGCACATGGCGGGCGACAACACCTTCACGTACTTCCTCGACCCGCACGGCAACACCGTGGAGTACACCACCGAGCTCGAAAAGCTGGACGAGGACACCTGGCACCCGCACGTCTACGACCTGACGAAGCCCGAGAACGCCGATCAGTGGGGCACGTCCAACCCGATGAACGAGATGGTCGCCAAGGAGATGCTCAACGACGTCGACCGCGGCGTCTTCGTCGCTCCGCCGGTCTGACCCCTTGGCCCCCGGGGGCTCGGCGCACTCCCCCGCCCTGCCATGCCGCCGCGCCCCCGGCCTGTGTCAACCCACCCCGCTCCCTAGGAATGCCATGCGTTTCGCCACGTACGAACAGCACGGCCGCAGCCGTCTCGCCACCGTCGAGGACGACGGCGTCCTCTCCCCCTGCCCCGGCCGAGCCTCCCTTCTCGATCTGATCCAGGCCGGTCCCGAGGTGCTGCGCGAGGCGGGCAACGCAAGCCTGGACGTGCCGCGCGGGCCGCACGTCTCCCAGGTGCGATTGCTGCCGCCGCTCCAACCGCCGTCCGTACGCGACTTCGTCACGTTCGAGGAGCACGTCGAGGGTGTACGACGCAGCATCGACGGAGTCTCGGGCGCCCCGGACGCCTGGTACGACGCGCCCACCTTCTACTTCACCAACCCCTACGCGGTCATCGGCGCCCACGACGACGTCCCCGTGCCGCCCGGCAGCCAGGCGATGGACTTCGAACTCGAAGTCGCCGCGGTCATCGGCCGCGAGGGCCGCGACCTCACCCCCGAGCAGGCCCGCGACCACATCATCGGCTACACCATCTACAACGACTGGTCCGCCCGCGACCTCCAGTCCCGCGAGATGCAGGTCGGTCTCGGCCCCTGCAAGGGCAAGGACACCGCCACCACCCTCGGCCCCCACCTCGTCACCGCGGACGAGCTGGAGCCCTACCGCGACAGCGACGGATTCCTGCGCCTGGCGCTGACCGCCGAGATCAACGGCGAGGTCGTGGGCAAGGACCTGCTGTCCAACATGAGCTGGACCTTCGAGGAGATGACCGCCTACGCCTCCAGGGGCACTTACGTACGCCCCGGCGACGTCCTCGGCTCCGGCACCTGCGGCAACGGCGGCTGCCTCGCCGAACTGTGGGGCGTTCGCGGCGAGCAGGACCCGCCACCGCTCAAGCCCGGCGACATCGTCACCCTCACCGTCGAGGGCATCGGTACCGTCTCCAACACCGTGGTACCCGAGGCCGAACCGGTACCCGTCCCTCGCGCCCGCAGGCGCTCGCGAGCGCGCCCGTGAACCGCGCGGCGGGGAGCAGGCCTGGACAGTCACCGGGGACGCGCGGGCAGGGCACGGCCGAGGCGCCGGCCCGGGCGGAGCGACTGTCACGGCCGCGACCCCCGCGAAGCCGCACACCACAGCTTGATCCACGCCGACCAGGACTCTCTGACATCAGCCGCCGGACCTCGCGGCGGAGGAGCTCACCTTGACCATCCACCGGCGCCACGACGACCAGGACTGAGGGACCCACCATGAAGAAACTCCCCGGCAAGCGTGGCCGCGTCGCCGTCGTCGGTGCCGGCCCCGGTGGCATGGCGGCCGCGCTCTCCGTCCACCAGGCCGGTCACGACGTCGCGGTCCTGGAGCGTTACCCGCACGCCAGACCCGCCGGCAACATCCTCAACCTGTGGCCGCCACCCATCAAGGCACTCGGGCTGCTCGGAGTGGACACCGAGGACCTGGGTGCGCCCTGTACGTCCGAGTTCCGCAACGCCCGCGGCCGCCGCCGGGTCCGCGCGGCTCTTCCGGAGCAGGTTGTCCGCGACTACGGCGGCGGCTTCATCGGCCTGCTGCGCCCCGAGCTGTACGAGCGGCTGCTCGACGCTTTGCCCAAGGGAGTCCTGCAGGTCAACCACACGGTGGAGCGCGTCGAGCAGGACGAGAGCGGTGTGCGGCTGCACCTCGCGGACGGAGGAGTCCATGAGGCGGACCTAGTGATCGGCGCGGACGGCATCGACTCCCTGGTCCGCCGGACTCTGTGGGGTGACAGCCCCAAGCGCGAGCACAACCTGCACATCTTCGGCGGCTACACCTTCGACGAGAAGGTCGAGACCGAGCCCGGGATGTGCGTCCTCTCCCACACCCGAACGGTGCAGGGCAGCTGGACCGCCATCCGTCACAAGGGACGTGACGGCCACCAGTGGTGGATCCTCGAAGCATTCGACGCACGCCGGGAATTCACCGGGGACCTGCACTCGCACGCGACCAGCCTCGGCCAAGCCTTCGCCCGTCCGCTCCCCCAACTGATCGCCGCGACCGACCCCGCGCACGTCCAGCGCTGGGTGATCCGCGACCGCAAGCCGCTGAAGCAGTGGTCCAGGGGCCGCGCCACTCTCATCGGCGACGCCGCTCATCCCACGTCCCCGTACGCGGGGTACGGCGCGGGTATGGCCACCGAGGACGGCTACTTCATCGGCCGCCACCTGGCGGGGGTGGACCTGCGCGACTACGCCGCTGTCCGCCAGGCACTGGACGCCTTCGAAGCCCCGCGCAAGCCGCACACCGCCCGGCAGTCCCAGCAGGCCTATGCCCTCGGGCAGGTCTTCCATCACGCGCCGCGCGCTCTGCAACCGCTCCGGGACGCCATCCTGGACCACACCCCACTGATGCAGAAGGTGGTCGGTGACTCCACCCCCGGCTCGATCCTCACTCAGCTCGGTGAGATCGACCGGGCCGAAGCCCGCTTCACCGAGCTCCTCAGCCTCGGTGAGTCACCCGACACCGCTTCCTGAGCAACGTGGCTGGGGCCGTGCCCGCAGGTGTCCGGTGCGTCGTCGTCGGCCGTTCGCGGACACGTGCGTCTCCTGCGATCGCGGCAGACGGAGTGGCGAGGGAGGCGTGCACTCCCTGGTGAGCGGGGAGTGCACGCCCAGAGGGCTTGCGTAGTGAGCAGGGGTCGGCTTATTGCGCCGCGACGCGGCCTGAAACGGATTCTCCGGCACATGCGGACTCATCCGACCGTGTGAGCGCCTGGCGCACCGCGTCCGCGAGGGCGGGTGCCGCGTCCGCGTCCGCGTCGGCGATCCCGACGCCGTAACGGAAGCGCACGGTCTCGCCGTCCTCGATGGTCAGCTCCTCGCTGAAGAACGGTGCGGGATTGAGGCAGGCGAACTCCTCGGTCCGGGCGAACCACCGCGGCGGGTGGCTCGGGTTGGCCGCGTCGTCGACCATGAGCACGAGCGACTGCGCGTCCGTCCCGTCGTGGCGGCCCGCGAAACCCATCCACTCCATGCGCCGCCCGCGGACCTCGTCGCCCCCCAGGCCTTCCTCGGTCACGAACTGTCCGCCGGTGAACGACCGAGGGCCCCGCCAGAACAGGCCGCCGTAGCCGGCGTTCTCCCGTCCCTTGGTGGTCGGCGATCCCATGGCGACGTCCGTTCCGGAGACGTTCGTCATCCGCGTCTCGAACGTCAGCGCCCAGGCGTGCGGGGAGATCAGACTCGCTCGCAGTGTCCTGCGTTCGGTGAAGAACAGCTTGCCGGACTGAGTGGTCCAGTCCAGGTCGTGGGCGAACGTCGCCGTTCCGTCGGCCCTGTCCAGGGCGACGACCCGTCGGTGCGCCTGGGTTCCGTTGTTCTCCAACTGGACATAGAAGCGTCCGTGGATGTACGTGGGACCGCCCCAGAAGTTCTCCTCGCCGACGTGGGGCAGGGACCATGCGATGCCCTTGTGCCAGACGTGGTCGTGGGGACGGAACAGGCTGACCACCTTGCCGGCCCGGGTGCGCAGGGGGTGGAGGTAGGGCTTGGGCGATTCCAGCTGGACGGTGTCCGGCTGGTACACGTAGCGGAACAGCTCGGTGCCGCCGTCGCGGACCGTGACCGAGGTGCCGAGGTCGTGGCGGATGTCGAGCGTGCTCATACCAGGGCCTCCTTGACCCGATCCCACGGCACCGCGCCGCCGTCCATGCTGAGCATGAACGGGTCGTCGCCGGCCAGTTGCCCTGCTGCTACGCGCACTCCGCGGAACGCCGAGGCGTACGTCGCCGCCGCGAACTCCAGGGTGCGGCGCGCGTCCGGCAGGGAGACACCGGGTTCCTGACCGGTCTCCCAGGCGTCGAAGACGGCCTCGATCTGGAGCCTGTGGCCGCTGGTGAGGTCCGGCTCGTCGGCGGCGGCCCAGAGGGCCGAGAGCTCCTCGTGGCCGGGGGCCGGGGTGAACCGCCAGTGCTCTTCGCGGTAGCCGTAGAGGTGCTCGAGTTCGACCGTGGCGTACTCGAAGTCGAAGCGCAGGCGTGAGGTCTCCCGGGGGGACAGCAGGGAGTTGACCACCGTGGCGAGGGCTCCGTTGTCGAACCGGACGGCGGCCACCGAGACGTCCTCGGTGTCCGTGGGCCGGGCCTGGCGGTCAGCGAGTGCGGTGATCTGGGACCACGGGCCGAGGACCGACAGCATCAGGTCGAACTGGTGGATGCCGTGGCCCATGGTGGGGCCGCCTCCCTCGACGTCCCAGCGTCCCCGCCACGGCACGTCGAAGTACGCGTCGGGCCGGTACCAGAGGGTCTCGCAGGTGGCGACCAGTGGCCGGCCGAGTGCGCCGGCCGTGGCCAGCCGGCGCAGGCGTACGGCTGCCGCGCCGTAGCGGTGCTGGAAGACGGTCAGGGCCCTGGAGCCGGTCTGCTCCTGTACCGCGGCCAGTTCGTCCATCTCGCGCAGGCTCAGCGCCGTCGGCTTCTCCACCAGAGCGGTGACGCCGGCCCGCATCGCCATGGACGCCAGAAGTGCGTGGGTCTGCGGGGGTGTACAGATGTGGACGAGGTCGAGCTGCTCGCTCTCCAGCAGAGCCTTCGGGTCGCTGAAGACGTGCGGCACGGAGAACCGGTCGGCGAACTCGGCGGCGCGTGTGGGGTCGACGTCGGCGACGGCGACCAGCCGGGCGCGTTCTGGGAGTTCGGCGAGGGCTTGGGCATGGGCGCCGGCTATACCGCCGGTGCCGATGATGGCCGCGTGGTACGGCGGCCGGAGGCTGGGCATGGGTGGGGTTTCTCTTTCTTCTGGTTTCCGACCCGCTCTGCGCGGAGTTCCCCGGGGGCCGTGGGCGGCGGCGACGGCCCCCGAGGGAGAAGAAGTCACTTGGCCGCGTCGATCTCGCCCTGGAGTTCCTTGATGAAGGCCTTCGCGGCGGCTTCCGGCGAGGTCTTCTTGAAGTAGACCTCCTGGCTGTAGCGCTGCAGCTGCGGCTCGATCCCGCTTCCGCCGTTGGGGGTCACGACCGGCGACTCACCCGGTGTCACCGTGTTCATGTAGTCGGCTGCCGCCTTGTCGGGCCCGGTCAGACCCCCCTGGAGGTGCTTGAGCATCTCCTTGTTCGCGGGGATTCCGCGCTCCGTCTTGAGGATGTCGGCGGCCTTCGCGTCGTTGAGCACGAAGTTGACGAACGCGGCGGCCTCGGCCGGGTGCTCGCTCTGGCCGGAGACCGCCCAGTACATCGAGGGCTTGAAGAAGTTCGCCTTGGTGTCGCCGACGCGGGGCAGCTGCAGCAGCTTGAGCTTGGCGCCGGTCGCCTCCTGCAGCGCGGTGATCTGGGTGTTGTAGGCCCCCATCATGGCCGCCTTGCCGGTGGCGAAGCTGCCGGCGGTGATACCGGCGGTCTGGTCCTCGACCATCGTCGAGGCCTTGACGCTGGCCCCGGAGGAGATCAGGCCCAGACCGTACTTCCACATACCGGCGAGCGACTCGGCCTTCAGCGAGACGTTCCCGTCCTTGCCGAAGAGTTCGTTGCCCTGCTGGCGAGCCCAGTACTTGAGACTTCCGGCGTCGAACCCGGGGGCGCCGGCCACACCGTGGATCTTGCCGCCGCTCTTGTCCGTCAGCTCCTTGCCGATCCTGGCGTAGTCGTCCCACGTCCACGTCTTGTCGTCGGGAAGTTTCACGCCGTACTTCTTGAACAGGTCGGTGTTCACGGCGACGGACATGACGCCGATGCCGACCGGAAGCGCGTACTGCGTGCCGTCGACCTGCCCGGTGGCCAGGGCCTGGTCGTCGAACTGCGAGGTGTTGACGAGCTTCTTGGCCTTGCCGAGGTCGTAGAGCGCTCCGCGGTCGGCATACGAGGCGAGGTAGAGCTCATCCATCTGGATGACGTCGGGCGAGTCCTTGGCCGCGGTCGTCGTGGCGAGCGCGTCCCAGTATCCGGCCCAGTCCTTGTACTCTCCCTTGACCTTGATGTTGGGGTACTTCTTCTCGAACGCCGCGATGACCTCGTTGGTGAGCTGGGCGCGGGCGTCCGCTCCCCACCAGGTGGCGCGGATGGTGACCGGCTTGTCGCCGAGCTCGGGAGCGGCGCCGGTGCTGCCGCCGGAGCAGGCGGTCAGTACGAGCGAGCAAGAGGCGACGGCTCCGACGGCGACGCGTCTGAAGGGGCTGGCTTTCATGTGCTTCTCCTGTGCCTGATGGGTGGATCGGGTTGATGGCTGCGACGCGCCCGAGCGGTCATGACTCGTTCGCCTTCGCAGGTCCGGCAGTAGCCCCCGCGGTCACTTGCCGCCGGTGGTCGCGATGCCGCGCAGCAGGAAGCGCTGCCCGGCGAGGAAGACGAGGAAGACGGGAACGAGCGAGACCACGCTCATGGCGAACACCGAGCCCCAGTCCGTCGCGGTCTGCTGGTCGACGAAGGCGCGCAGCGCGAGGGGCGTGGTGTACATCACCGGGTCGGTGAGGTAGATCAGCTGGGTGTAGAAGTCGTTCCAGGTCCAGATGAAGGTGAAGATCGCGGTGGTCGCCAGGGCCGGGACCATCAGCGGCAGGATGACGTGGAAGAAGATCCGCGCGTGCCCGGCGCCGTCGATCCGTGCGGCCTCGTCGATCTCGCGCGGGATCCCACGGATGAACTGCACCATCAGGAAGATGAAGAAGGCGTCGGTGGCCAGGAACTTCGGCACGATCAGGGGCAGGAACGTGTTGACCCAGCCGAGTTCGGAGAACAGGACGTACTGCGGCACGATGATCACGTGGATCGGCAGCATGATGGTGACGAGCATGATGGCGAACCACACGCGCTTCGCCCGGAATTCGAGCCTGGCGAACGCGTAGGCGGCCAGGGAGCAGGCGAGGAGGTTCCCGAGGATCGCGCCGATCACGACGATCAGCGAGTTGATCATGTAGTGGCTGAAGGGTTGGGCGAAGGCGCTCCAGCCGTTGGCGTAGTTCTCGAGGCGCGGGTTCGTCAGGGCGAGTCCCGCGCTGCGGAAGATCTGGTTGTTGGGACGCAGTGAGCTGGCCACCATCCACAGGATGGGATACAGCATCGTCAGAGCGCAGAGAGCCAGCAGGCAGTGCTTGAGGGGGGCGCGCACCGCGCGCCTGCCCCGGCGCACCGGGTGAGGGCGGTCGACGGGCAGCGAGCGGGGTACGGCTACGGCGCGGTCAGTCATCGTAAAACACCCAGTACTTTGAGGCCCAGAAGTTGACGGCGGTGAAGACCGCGACGATGAGGAGCAGGACCCACGCGAGCGCGGACGCGTACCCCATGTCGAAGTGGCCGAACCCGCGCTGGTACAGGTACAGCGAGTAGAAGAGGGTGGAGTCGGCGGGGCCCCCGGTGCCACCGGAGACCACGAAGGCCTGGGTGAACGTCTGGAAGGCGTGGATGATCTGCAGCACCAGGTTGAAGAAGATGATGGGTGTCAGCAGCGGAATGGTGATGCTGCGGAACTGGCGCCAGCGCTTGGCGCCGTCGACGGAGGCGGCCTCGTAGAGGGAGACCGGAATCTGCCGTAGTCCGGCGAGGAAGATCACCATGGGTGAGCCGAAGGTCCAGACGTTCAGGACGATGAGGGTCGACAGCGCCGTTCCCGGTTCCGAGATCCAGCCCTGCCCCTGGACACCGACGAGGGCCAGGGCATCGTTGACGAGGCCGTTGGTCCCGAACATCGCGCGCCACAGCACGGCGATCGCCACGCTGCCACCGATGAGCGACGGGAGGTAGAAGACGGAGCGGTAGAAGGCAAGGCCCCGCACTCCCCTGTCCAGCAGCAGGGCGAGTCCCAGGGCCAGCGCCAGCTGCAGCGGAACGGAGACCAGGACGTAGCTGAAGGTCACCCCGAGCGACTTGTGCAGCCGCTCGTCGTGGAGCATCCGCGTCCAGTTGTCCAGTCCGCTGAACTGCGGCGGCTGCAACAGGTTGTACTTGGTGAAGCTGAGGTACAGCGAGGCCAGCATCGGGCCGAGCGTGATCCCGAAGAGCCCGGCGAACCAGGGCAGTAGGAAGAAGAACGCCGCCTTGTTCTGCTGTCGCGCGCCCCGTTGGGACCCGCGCAGCCGGCGTAGTTCGTTGATGGAGCTCACGGCACTGCTCCCTTGAGCGGCGGCATCGGAAACACAGTGGTGCGGGCCCGTCCCGGGCCCCGCGTGACCAAAAAGTGATCGTTCACTCTTCGGTTGCGAGGACCATAGTGAACGATCACTTTTTGCGTCAATAGTGTGTACGCTCTGACTTCCGTAACGTTGGCGGATGGGTGGGAGAAGCGGATGGACGGCGCTGACACGGCGCGACGACGACCGACGATCACCGATGTGGCGCGACTGGCCGGTGTGTCGCCCCAGACGGTGTCGCGGTATCTGCGGTTCAACGGCGGGCTGAAGCCCGCGACCCTGGAACGCGTGGAGAAGGCGATCCGTGAACTGGACTATCGCCCCAACCTGGTGGCGCGGTCCATGCGCACGCGGAAGACCGGCCGGCTGGCGCTCCTCATGCCCGCCATGGCGTTCAATCCGTCGCGCATGCTGGCGGGGGCCAGCTCGGCGGCTCAGACCGCAGGGTATTTCGTGGACGTCGTGAGTGCCGGTGGCGGCGTGGGAGCGAGGAGCGAACGCCTGCTGGAGCTCGCCGACTCGGGACAGTACGAGGGCATCCTCTCCCTCGCCCCCGTGCTCCCCTCGGTGGAGGCCAGACTGCACCAGAGGACGACCGTGGTGATCTCGGCCGACTTCGACGACGAGATGCGCGGCATCGGGGAACTGGCCGACGCCACCCCTGTCGTGCGGATGATCGAGCACTTGGTGGCGCTCGGTCACTCCCGGTTCTTCCATGTGGCGGGCGACGGGCACTTCGCTTCGGCGAGGGCGCGCAGGCAGAGCTATGTGGACACGGTCGAACGCCTCGGGGTCGAGTCCGTCGGCATCTTCGACGGCGACTGGTCCGGCGAGTCCGGCATCGAAGCGATCCGTTCACTCCCGAGCAGTGCACGTCCGACAGCGGTGATCGCGGCCAACGACCTCGTCGCCGCCGGTGTCGTCCGGGGCGCACGGGAGCGCGGCTGGGACGTGCCCGGCGACGTCAGCGTGACCGGCTGGGACAACGTCGGGGTCGGGCAGTTCATGACCCCGTCCCTGACCACCGTCGACGTGGATCTCGAACGGCTCGGCAGCAAGGCCATGGCCAAGCTGATAGCGGGCTTGACGAACACGGCGCCCGAGCCGAACGGGGTGTCCTTGTTCCGGGTCGTCTGGCGGGAGTCGACGGCCGAGCCGCCCCCCGGAAGCCGCCTTGCTCCGTAAGCGGTGACCGCTCCCGGGCACGGCCCGCGGCGGGCACCGACCGGACGTCCCGGCCTGGAGCGGTGACCGCTCCTGTCCACGGACGCCCCGAGCCGGCGCCGGCCGGTACCGCGCCGTCCCTTCCGCTGCACCGGCGGCCGGCCGCTGCGCACCGTGAGTCGGCACGGCACACGCCCTCACGCGGGTCGCGCCGGCTCGTGTCACGGGCTCCTGAGCGCGCGCATCGACATCAGTTCTGGTAGACGTCAAGTCGCCCGCACATCCCGAACTTCCCGCGAGCCGCGGGTTGTTCCGACCGTACGAGGGCATCGGAGAGGTGGGGGAACTCCCCCCGCTGAAGGGAGTCGAGCTGCGCGCCGGTGGCCGCGGCGGAGGCCTCGGCGCCCTGTCGCCACCGCTCGCGCCACTCGGCGATGCGTGGCCGTACGAGCGCGGCGGCGGCCCGGTGGAACGCGGCCAGAGCCTGTGGCCCCTGGGCCTCGCGCAAGGCCCGGTAACCCTCCAGGGCGAGGTCCCGCCGGGCCCGGGCGACGCGCTCCTGTTCCTCCTCGGGCGCGTCGGCCGGGATGGCGGTGGCGCGTGCGTAGGTCTCGGGATCGGTCAAGTACTGCGGGGGCAGCGTGAGAACCGCGTCCCCGGCTTCCGGCAGCCCGCTGTTCTGCATCAGGACGGTGATCCGCAGATCGCTCTCGTTGACCAGCCGGTGGATGGTGCCGGGCGTGAACCAGGCGACGGTGCCGGCCTGAAGCGGAGTCACCTCGTACCCGGACGCGGTCAGCGTCTGCACGGCACCTCGGCCGCCGGTGACGACGTAGGCCTCCGAGCACGCCAGGTGCATATGAGGGGTGCCGCCGCACACCCCGTCGACGGCAGGCCAGTCGTACACGGACAGATGGGAGAGGGCAACACCCCCGGGCAGTCCGGTGTGGGTTGTCGTCATGTTCGTCAGCACTCCCTTTCGTGACAGCAAGCGCTTGCTATCATCTCCTGAATTTACGTGCCTCTCGCCCAACGGGTCAATGTTCGGACTAAAATCAGGTCAGAAATCGCGAGCTCCAGGGAGATTGATGTGGGTAACGGGCCGGCAGGAAAAAGCCTCTACGCCTTCGGTGACAGCATCGTGCACGGACACGTGTATCCGCGCAGTTTCGTGGACCTCGTCGCCGAGCGCGAGAGCATGACCCTCGCCAAGTTCGCCCGGAACGGCGCGACGATTGGCGTCGACCCACATGCGTCCGGTGGACAGATACGTACGCAGGTCGAGGAGGCGCCTGACATCGCGCCGGAATTCGTCCTCTTTGACGGTGGCACCAACGACGCCCAGTCGATCTTCAGGGACCAGCGCTACGAGGTGGACGCCTACGCGGATGAGCTGGAGAAGACGCTGCACACGATGAAGCGGAAATGGCCGGCCGCCCGCATCGTGTACGTCGCCGCCCACAAACTCGGTTCGAGGGACTGGGACACTCAGATGGCGCTGCGTGAGGTCACGTTGCAGGCCTGCCGGACGTGGGATGTCGCGGTTGCGGATGTTTTTCGTGACACCACGTTCGACACCCGCGACGAAGCCCAGCGGGCGAAATACACATTCGACGGCCTGGTCAACGGTCTCCCCGGCACGGAGGGGTCGGGAACACACCCCAACATGACGGCTGTCACCCTTTTCTATGTGCCGGTGGTCAGCGCCTGCCTGCAGAAGATCTCATCACGTTGACCTGTGCGGCAATCAGCTCTGCCGGGCCGCATGCGGCCCGGCAGAGCTGATTTCTCATGTGAGAGATGTCAACGGACCGGAAATGGTCACTGGCCGTATCCGGTACCGCGCGAGACTCGGACGTCGTCCACGTGCACCGACCCGCGCTCACCGCCGTTCGCGTACCACGCGACCTTCGCGATTCCCGGCATCGAGGTGCGGAACGCGGCATCGGTCAGCATGCGCCGGCCGTCGATGTCCAGGTCGAAGCGCTGGTTCACGGTGTCCACGGTGAGCGTGATCCGGTACCACTTGCCCTGGGTATACGTACCGATCACCTTGTCCGTGGTTCCCTCGTACGCGTGGATCTGGCCGCGGGCGAAGGCCACGCTGACGGCTTGGGTGCCGCCGGCGTTGTACAGGTAGGGCAAGCCGAACCAGCCCGCCTGCGTGTCGCTGCGCATCACCTGTGCCTCGATGGTCACCACGCCCTGCAGCGGGGTGCTGAAGAGCCGGGCGAGGTTGGTCCCGTCCGCGCCGCCGCCTTCGATGGTGCGGGTCAGCCGGACGCTCTTGTCCGTGGCGGATGGCGTCGCCACCACGGAGACGTCGTTGTTGGTGGAGATGACTCGCCATCCGTTCGTGCCGTTGGCGAGCGCGCCGGTGGGCCGGTTGTCGAACGTGTCAGAGAAGGCGATGCCGGGCGCGCCGCGTTCGAAGGCGCCGATCTCCGGACCGGTCCCGATCGGCACAGGGGCCCCGGCGAAGTCGAGGCCCCCGTTGCCGGTGACGGTTGCGCCGGCGTCGACGAACGGCGATCCGGACTGGAGCGCGAAGTTCGCCGCCGTGCCCAGCCTCGTGCCGTTCTCGTCGCCGTAGGGTCCCGTGACGGAGGGGTTCACGAACTGCGGAGCGCCGACGACGGCGTTCGCGTCGGACGAGGGCCGAGTCGTCAGGTTGGATGAGTAGCCGTTGTTGTTGTAGACGATGCTCGACTGCTGCTTGAACTCGGGTGCTGAATTTCCGGAGACGAACAGGTTGTTGGTCAGCGTCACCTTGCCGGAGGCACCGCCGCTCACCATGGTCTGCGAATCGGGGTTGGAGAAGGTGTTGTTGTAGACGTGCGCCACCGAGCCCGTTGTCTGCGACATGTGGAGGTTCCACCGCTCGCTGCCGGTGATGACGTTGTAGCGGACCACCGCGCTGCCGAACCTGACCGAGGAGTTGCACGCGCAGAGCAGGATGCCGTCGCCGTTGTCGTGCAGGTAGTTGTACTGGAAGAGCTGGTTGGTGGTGCCGATGTCGGGGTCCAGACCGTTCGCGTCGGCACTGCCCCCCATGTGGTGGGTGCCCATGACCTCGTTGTGCTGGACGGTGACGCTGTCGGCCATGTTGGTCTCGACGCCGGAGACGCCGACCCGGTCGATCACGTTGCCTTCGACGAGTGCGTCTCGGGTGCCGGTGACATAGATGCCGTTGCCGCCGAAGTCGGTGTTCGCCTGCGTGATGTAGTTGCCGCGGATCGTGACGTCGGTGTGCGGGGTGAAGCGGGAGTCCGTGGCCGTGGCGCGCTTGCCCCAGCCCGTGAAGACGGCCCCGGGCGCGTCACCGGCGTACTGCTTCGTCACGATTCCCGCGAACGAGGTGTTCTTGATGGTGGAGTTCTGCACCGTGATGTCGTCGAGCACGGTGGGGGCGCCGGGCGCGGCGATGTCCTGGACCGTGGTGAGGAAGGCGATGCCGCCGGTGTTCTTCGAGCGGTCCCAGCCGTTGTTGAAGGTGATGCCCGGCTTGTTGTTGGCGGTGTTGCCGCCGATCCACCTGACCTCGCCGGTCACGTCGTGGACGTCGACCGAGTCGATCACGAAGTGGTGCAGGGTCTGGCCGTTGTCGCCGAG
The DNA here is from genome assembly GCF_042803315.1 of Streptomyces sp. NPDC057424. NCBI lineage: Bacteria > Bacillati > Actinomycetota > Actinomycetes > Kitasatosporales > Streptomycetaceae > Streptomyces > Streptomyces sp. NPDC057424. The sequence goes on along the minus strand of NZ_JBHVCP010000036.1, from coordinate 34,891 downwards.
CACGCCGATGCCGCGGAAGTCGCCGAGCTTCGAACCGTCTGTCGTCCCGGTGGGCACCGCGTTCGACACGTCGAGGTTGCGGATTTCCCAGTACTGCTGGTTGAACAGCCGCACCGCGTCGCTGACCGTGCCCTGGCCGGCGATCTTCGGCTTGGCGCCCGTTCCGTAGCTGTCGATGGAGATCGGGGCGCCGTCGGTGCCGGACCCCTTCGGCCACAGCTGGCCGACCCAGCTGTCACCGGCCTCGAAGCGAATGGTGTCGCCGGGCTGGAACGTCTTCGAGTTCACCTTGCTCAGTGAGCGCCAGGGCGCGCTGCTGCTGGTGCCGCTGTTGCTGTCGTTGCCGCTCGTGCTCACGTAGTACGTGGTGCCCGCGGCGTAGGCTCGCTGCGCGGGGACGAGCACGATCGACGCGAGCACGACGGCCAGCGCACACAGTGCGGCGGCTGTCGCTCTTGATACGAGTCTTCGGTTGACGGTCATTGTCCTCTTCTTGTCGTCTGTGATGGTGAGGAACTGGCTCCTGTCGTGACGCCTGCGGCCGCGATGTCCCGTAACGACTCGGGGCACGGGCAGTTCGGGACTGGGCGGCGGACCCACCAGCGGGTGCCCGACGACATGGGCGCGGGTCTGGTCGGACATATCCCATCGGGGGCTGAGCTCAGCAGCGGCTCCAGGAGCCGTGCTTCCCGTGTCACAGTGCCTCCCGGATATGAAGCCGGCCGTCAGGAATCCTCATGCCTGCCCCCTGGGGCTGCATCGGGAAAACGTATTCCGCGCAGTGTGCCCAGCGGTGCCTGAGTGCGTCAAGGTTTCGCGCAGATGAACGCGCGGGCGGTGTGGAGGGCGCCGCCGGAAGCCGGCGGCACCATGCGACGGCGAGCCGTGAGGCAGCCCGGCCGCTTCGGCCGGCGCCCCGCACTGGCTGCTCAAGCACCCGTTTCCCGGCGCGTGCACGGGAGATCCCCTTCGGAGGGAGTGCGGGTGTGAGTGAGGCTGCACGGAGGCTCGGTCCCGAGTCGGTCGCGTGGGATCGCCGAGGTGGGCGCGCCCGGTCGAAGGTGTCCTCATCCGTCCTCATCCGTCCTCATCCGTCCTCACGCGGTGGGAAATCGCATTCCGATCGGGTGTTCCATGATCGAAGGCGCACGCGTCGGTCAGCGCGGAGGAACGCGTCCTGGACGTGTCAGGTTCCGGTGGCTCTGAAGTGCCTGTGTGCGTCGGCCGGAGTGATGGGCTCAGGGGCGGTTCAGGCGACGCGGATCGCCGTGCTGTCACGCACCACGACCTGCCCGCGCATCATCAAATGGACTGCTTGCGCACGATCCGCGAGCGCGAGGCGGACCGCCTCGGCACCTGCCTGCGCCAGTGGCAGCGACACGGTCGTCAGCCGCGGTGTCACGTCGATCGCGAGGTCGATGTCGTCGAAACCGGTCACCGAGACGTCGTCCGGCACCGCCACCCCGGCAGCCCGGAAGGCGGACATCGCGCCGATGGCAATGGTGTCGTTGACGGCGAGGACCGCGTGGGGCGGCTCCAGCCCCTCGGCGACCAGCCGCCGCGCCGCGTCGAACCCCCCTTGGCGGCTCACCGCGCAGTGCGAGATCCGGATGTGCCGCCCCTCGACGCCGCCGCCGCGGAGCCCGGCCATGAAGCCCGCGGTACGGGCGGAGACGTTCCCCTGCCCGCGCGCGCCGGCGAGGATCGTCACGTGCCGGTGCCCCGCCCCGGCGACGTAGGCGGCCAATTCCTTCGCAGGGCCGTGATTGTCGAAGCCGATGGAGTCGAACGGCATGTCGGTGTCACCGACGATCACTACCCGGCCGCCCTCGCGTTCGTATCCGAGCAACTCGTCGAGCAGACGCCCGCCGAGGGCGTTCGTATCGAGGCGGCTCGAGGTCAGAATGAGCGCACGCGGCCGCAGAGCACGCTGCAGCCGGACGGTTTCGAGCTGACGCTCGGCGGTGCCGTGGGTCGACGAGACGGTGACGAACGCCCCCGCATCACGAGCCCGCCGTTCCATCGCCGCGGCGACCATTCCCATCGACGGGGTCGTGAGGTCGTCGCCGGCGACCGCGATCGAGTCGCTCACGCGCCGCATCGCCCGGGCCGAGGCGTCCGCGGTGTAGCGCAACGCGGCCGCGGCGGAGAGGACCCGCTGCCGGTATTCCTCCGCGACCGTCCGGGAACTGCCGCCCAGCACGCGTGACGCGGTCGAGACCGACACACCGGCGGCCGCCGCAACGTCACGCAGGGTGACGGTCGGCCTAGCTGAATGGGGCATCGTGCCGTCCCTCCCGCACCACGAAAACGAGCCGCCGTCGACGCTACCCGAGGATATCCCTGGCCAGGCCGCCGACGTGGGTGCATGAACGCCGGTGACCGACTCGGGACACGGCCGCCCGGCCGGAAGGTGGTCGTGCCGGCCCGGTCGGGGTTCGGCCAGGCATGGACGACGTGGTGAGCGGCCGGCCCACGACGTGACCCTCGGTAGTCACTCGGCACCTTCCAGGTGATGTGCGGCACGGTGCACAATGTGCGGCATGGAAGAAGGAACGGCAGCGCCTGTACGGCGTCGCGGGGAGGCCGTATCCGGGGAGCGCCAGGTGACCCTCCATGATGTGGCGCGCACGGCGGGCGTCTCACAGGCGACGGCGTCGCGGGTGCTCAACGGCAGCGTCCGCAACGTCCGGCAGGAGAACATCGACCGTGTGCTCGCCGCCGCCGCGGAACTGGACTACGCGCCGCACCTGTCCGCCCAGGCGATCGCGCGGGGTTCGACGAACATCGCCGCGCTGGTCGTCAGCGGTGTCGACGACCCGTACTTCTCCTCCATCGCGGCAGGGGTGGCGCCTGCAGCGGAGGCTGCCGGACTCATCGTGACCATGGCGGTCGCGGACCGCTCCCCGGAGCGGGAACTCCAGATCGTCGCGACGCTGCGCGGCATGCGCCCCCGCGTCATCATCATGACCGGCAGCCGCATCGACGGCACCGGCACCCGCGACGCACTCGTCGAGGAGCTCGAGGCCTACCGGGAAGCGGGCGGCAGCGTGGTCTTGATAAGCCAGCACGACCTGCCGTTCCACACCGTCAGCATCGACAACTACGGTGGAGCGCGGCAGCTTGCCCGCGCGCTGGTAGGGCTCGGCTACCGGCGGTTCGCGGTGGTCCGCGCGGGGACCGGACTGAGGACGTCCCGTGACCGGTGCAGCGGCTTCGTGGAGGGCCTGCGCGAGTTCGGCATCGACGTCGACGAGCGGCTGGTGGTCGAAGCCGAGTTCAGCCGCCGAGGGGGTGGTGCGGCGGCCCGGGAGCTCGTTCAGCGGGGACTGGACGGCACGGAACTCGTCTTCGCGGTCAGCGACGTCATGGCGATCGGTGTGATGACCGCGTTCCGCGACGCCGGACTCGTCCCTGGCCGGGACATCGCCGTCGCCGGCTTCGACGACATCGGCCCGGCGGTGGACGTCGTCCCGGAGCTGACCTCCGTGACCGTTCCTCTGCAGCAGGTCGGGCTCCGTGCGATGGAACTCGCGCTCTCGGACGACGACGCCTCGCGGATCGTCCCGGTCGCCGCGAACGTCGTCCTGCGGGCCAGCACCCCGTTGCTACGGACTGAGCGGTAGCGAGTGAGACGAAGACCGCCGGTGCCGGTCCGCGTTGGTGTTTCTGTGCGCACAAGCACCCTGCCCCGGCCGCCGAGGGGCGGCCGGGCACGGTGAGGGCAGGGCCCTGGTCGACGCGGATGATGAGTGAGGGGTGGAAAGAACGGCGGAAGCGGCTCAGGCGAGCGAGACCCAGACGCTCTTGGTCTCCGTGTAGAGGTCGATGGCCCCGCGTCCCATCTCCCTGCCCCAGCCGCTGGACCGGAAACCGCCCCAGGGAGCCGCGGCGTCGACGGGGTTGGGCATGTTGACGAACACCGTCCCGGACCGGATGGCGTGGGACACCCGGTGAGCGCTCGCGATGTCCCGCGTCCAGACGGACGCGGCGAGGCCGTACTCGCTGTCGTTGGCGCGGGCGATGGCATCGTCCTCGTCGTCGAAGGGCAGCACGGCGAGGACCGGACCGAAGATCTCCTCGCGGGCGATGCGCATGTCGTCGCGGACGTCGGTGAAGACGGTCGGCTGGTAGAAGAAACCGGCCCGGTCGGCCACCTCGCTGCCGCCGGTGAGCAAGGTGGCGCCCTGCTCGATCCCCGAGCGCACCAGGGCGTCGACGCTCGCCCGGTGCTCCGCCGTCACCAGGGGGCCGAGCTGAGCGGCGGGATCGTTCCCCGGGCCGATGGGCACCGACTGCGCCGCCTTGGCGAGGCGCTCGGCGAACTCGTCCGCTATCGAACGGTGGGCGTAGAAGCGGGAGTAGGCGGCACACACCTGGCCGCTGTTGACGAGGGCCCCCTGCAGGGTCCCCGCGACCGCGGCATCGAGGTCGGCGTCCGCCAGGACGAGGATGGGGGTCTTGCCGCCGAGTTCCAGCGACACCCGCTTGAGGTTGCCGGCCGCGGCCCGGACGATCTCGCGGCCCACCTCGGTCGAGCCGGTGAAGGAGACCTTGTCGACGCCTGGGTGGTCGATCAGCGCGCGGCCCGTCTCCGCTCCGCCCGTGAGCAGGTTGACGACTCCGGCGGGGATCCCCGCCTCCTGGCACAGTTCCACCAGCCGGACGGTGGTCATCGGGGTCTGCTCGGCGGGCTTGACGACCACCGTGTTCCCGCAGGCCAGGGCCGGGGCGATCTTCCAACTCGCGATCAGCAGGGGGAAGTTCCACGGAGTGATCAGTGCGCAGACGCCCACCGGCTCGCGCCGGGTGTACTGGAAGACCCCCGGGATGGACACCGGTTCGGTCTCGCCCGCGATCTTGGTGACCCAGCCGGCGTAGTAGCGGAAGTGCTCGGCCGCTCCCGCGACGCTGATGGCGTGGGCGATGCCGAGGGGTTGTCCCTGGTCGCGGGTCTCCAGCGCGGCGAGTTCCTCGGCGTGCTCCTCGATCAGGTCGCCGATCCGCCACAGGACGCGGGCCCGCTGGGCCGGGGTGAGGCCGCTCCACTCCGCGCTGTGCAGGGCCGAACGGGCGGCGGCCACCGCCGCGTCGACGTCGGCGCCGGACGCCTCGGAGCAGCGTGCGTGCGGCTGCCCGGTCGCGGGGTCCAGGGTGTCGAACTCGGCGCCGGAGGCGGCTGCCTGCCACTGGCCGCCGATGGACAGGGTCTGGGCGGTGCTCATGAGGACTCTCCGAGGACGAAGTCGGCGCAGCGCTCGCCGATCATGACGGCGGGTGCGTGGGTGTTGCCCGAGGGGACGGCGGGCATGACCGATGCGTCGGCGACGCGCAGGCCCGGTACGCCGTGGACGCGCAGCATCGGGTCGACCACCGCGTCGGGACCGGTGCCCATACGGCAGGTGCCGACCTGGTGGTGGTAGCTCATCAGGGCCTTCTTGGCGTACGCGGCGATCTCGGCATTCGTGACGACGTCGGGACCCGGAGCGATCTCGAAGGAACGCCAGTCGCCGAGTGCCTGTTGCCGGCCGATCTCGCGGACCTGCTTGATCGCCGTCACCATGGCCGCGAGGTCGTACGGGTCGGCGTAGTACTGCGGATCGAGCGCGGGCGGCTGGGTGGGGTCGGCCGAGCGCAGCCACATCCGGCCGCGGCTGAGCGGACGGATCGTGCCCGCCATGACGGTGTAGCCGTGCCCCTCGGCCGGTACGTCGTAGCCGGCCACGGGGATCGGCGCGTGGGACATCAGCGGCTGGAGGTCGGGGGCCGTCATCGTCGGATCGGTCTTGGCGAAGTAGTGGGCCTCCAGCTTGTTCGCCGTGCCCGGCGGCAGCGGACGGCTCGACTGCCACACCACCGGGACGAGCGCGTGATCGTGCAGGTTGGCGCCCACTCCGGGGAGGTCGGCGGCGACGTCGATGCCGAGCGTGCGCAGTTCGTCGGCCGGGCCGAGCCCGCTGAGCAGCAGCAGCTGGGCCGAGCCCATGGTGCCGCCGGAGAGGATCACGTCACCTGAGCAGCGGATGGAGGCGGTGGAGCCGTGTCCGATCACCTCGACGCCGCGGGCGCGCCCTGACTCGATGATCACCCGGGAGACCGGGGACCCCGTCATCACGGTGAGCAGCGGGTTGTCCAGCACGGGCTGAACGAAGGCGGTCCAGGCGCTGATCCGCTTGCCGTCACGGATGGTGCGGTGCAGCAACTGCACACCGAGGATCTCCTCGGCGTTGCAGTCGTCGTTGCGCGCGATCCCGTACTCCTGGCACGCCGCGATGAACGCGCTTGTCACCGGGTGGGGGTCGCGGTTGCGGGTGACCGGCAGCGGGCCGCCCGTCCCGTGGTAGTGCGAGGGCCCGTCCTCGAAGTCCTCCGAGCGTCTGAAGTACGGCAGGACCTCGTCGTACGACCAGCCGGTGGCCCCGTGGCGTTTGGCCCAGTCGTCGTAGTCGGAGCGGTGGCCCCGGACGTAGATCATGCCGTTGAGGGCACTGGATCCGCCGAGGACCTTGCCGCGCGGCCAGAAGACCTGTGTGCCGTCCGCGTGTTGCTGGGGTTCGGTGAGGTAGGCGTAGTCCTCGGGGGCGTTCCACAGTTCCCAGGAACGGCCCGGGTCGTGGATGGCCGGGTTGTCGTCGGCTCCCCCGGTCTCGATCAGCAGGACCTTGCGGCCGGCGTCCACCAGCCGACGTGCGATGACGCAGCCGGCGGATCCGGCGCCCACCACGATGTGGTGGTAAGTGGTGTTTGCGGCTTCCATGACCGGAAGCGTGCGGCCTGGAAGCGGTCCGGGCTTGCGGTGTGGTGCACGGGTTCTTGCGTTGTCGTGCACGGTGTCGCGATGCCGGCCGGTGCCGTCGCCGGGCACAGCCCTAGCCGCGCCCGGCCTCGGGCGGATGCGGGGCCCGGCCCGCGCGGACTTCCCGGGGGCTCATGCCGTAGGCGGCCTTGAAGGCATGGCTGAAGTGAGCCGGGTCCGGGAACCCCCAGCGACCCCCGATGGCGCCTACCGACAGGTGCCTCAGGGCCGGATCACCGAGATCGCGCCGGCAACGGGCGAGACGCTGCTCCCGCAGCCAGCCGGAGACGGTGTAGCCCTCCTCGGCCATGAGCTTGTAGAGATGGCGACGCGAGACGCGATGAGCGGCCGCGATCTCGTCGGGGCCCAGCGCCGGGTCGTCCAGGCGTTGCTCCATGTACGTCAGGATGCGCCGGACCAGCAGGTCCCGGCCCTCGTCTCCCGGTGCTCGGTCCACGCCCACGTACTCGGTGAGCAGCGTTCCGATGAGGTCCGCCACGTTGTGGCCGAGCCGGGGTGTGTCGAGGGACTCGGACTGCTCCACCTGCCGAACCAGCCCGTCCAGAAAGGGACGCACCAGAGTGCCGATGCCTTGGTGGCACGGCACGCGGGTCGCCGCGACCCGCGCCAGATCGCGTTCCGGCATGCGGAGCAGGTCGCGCGGGAACATCAGGACAAGGCCCCGGTAGGGCCGGTCCAGGTCGAGCGAGTAGGGACGCCGGGTGTCGTAGACCGCCAGATCGCCCGCGCCCAGCTCGGTCTGGTTGCCGCCCTGGGAGAGCACGCACCGCCCGTTGAGCAGCAGGTTGACCTTGACGTAGTCCGGCGGTGCGGATCCGATGTGCCGCCGGGTACGGGCGATGGCGTGCGGTTGGGCGGTGATGACGGAGACCTGGACCGGGCCTATGCGGGCCGTGTGCAGCTCGGCACGGAAGTCCGGGGTCTTGCGCGGCAGCGCTTCCAGGGGAACGAAGCTCTGGCTGACGACGTCCCGCCAGAACTCGAGTCTTCGCTCCGAGGTGTCCTCGGCCGGCGTCACTATCGAGGGCATGCGGTTCTCCCCTCAGCGAACTGGATCAGGGCACCGAGTTCGATTACCGAGTCAACCTAGGGAGCCGCACTTCAGCGTGTCAACGGGTCGCGGCGGTCCGGATTCAGGCCTCCGTGGCCCCGGCGAGGAGCTTGGTGATCCGCTCGGCCGCCTCGGCGAGGGTGGGCGCATGGTCGGTGAAGCCGGGCGTGCGCGTGGTCGGCACGATGACCGCCAGACTGGCGACCACCTCACCGTCCCCGTCGCGTACCGGCACGGCCAGGCCGTACGCGCCGACGCGCAGCTCGTCGTGCGTGACGGCGTAGCCCAGCGCGCGCACCTCGGCGAGGCGCCGGGTGATCCGCTCGGGTTCCTCGGTGCGCGCGGCAAGGGTTTCGCGTTCCTGCTCGCCGAGGAAGGCCAGCAGCGCCAGGCCGCTGGCACCGAGGGTGATCGGGTGACGGTAGCCGAGCTCGTACTGGGCGCGGACCAGGTGGTGGGAGCCTGCCACCTGCTCGACGATCACCACTTGATCGTCCTCGCGGACGGCGAGCACGAGCGTCTCGTGCAGCCGCTCCGCCAAGTCGGTCATCACGGTCCGGGCGACCGCCCGCAACTCGGGCTCGAACTGCCCGGCCATGCGCATCAGCGCCGCCCCGAGGGCGTACCGGTCGCCGCGCTTGAAGACGAATCCACGACCCTGCAGCGTGGCGAGCAGCCGGTGCACGACTGTGCGGTTCATGCCGGTGGCCCGGGCCAGTTCTGCCGGGGTCCGGGCGCCCTGGTCGGCGATCCGCAACAGCAGGACCAGTGCCTGATCGGCGGTCTTGGAGATCTCCATCGCTGCCTTTTCGAACGTGGGACATCGTAAAACGAACGATAGCCATGCCCACAACAGCCCGTCGAGCCCATGGCGCGGCGCGTTCGCGCTTGTTGACAAGCCTCTCGCCGTCACCTCACGATGAGGCTCAATGAATCGAACTCATATGTTCGTTTAACGAACCGCAGGGAGAGTCGGGTCACGTGCCTTACTTCATGCAGATGGGCGAGACGCCCCGCACGCGCCACACCCAGTTCCGCCGGCCGGACGGCGTCCTCTACCGCGAGGAGCTGATGGGCGAGGAGGGCTTCGTCTCGGATTCCTCGCTCCTCTACCACCGGGAGACGCCGACCGACGTGGTGGCGGTGGACGCGGTGGAGGGAGCCCGGCCCTCGCTCGCGGCGAACTTCCCGCTCAAGCCGCGGCACCTGCGCCCGCACGAGCTCACGGGCAGAGGTGACCTGGTCCGCGACCGGCACGTGCTGCTGGGCAACGACGACGTCGTCATGAGCTACTCGGTAGCCGACGAGCCCTCCCCGCTCTACCGCAACGCCATCGGCGACGAGCTGGTGTACATCGAGGAGGGCAGCGGACGGTTCGAGTCGGTGTTCGGCACCCTGCAGGTCGGCAAGGGCGACTACGTGATCGTGCCCACCGCCACCACCCACCGCTGGGTCCCGGCCGACGGCGACGCCCTGCACGCGGTGGTGTTCGAGGCCTCCGGACACGTGCGGCCGCCGAAGCGCTTCCTCTCCGAGGCCGGGCAGTTCCTGGAGAACGCGCCCTACTGCGAGATGGACCTGCGGCGCCCCGAAGGCCCGTTGCTCGCCGAGGGCACCGACATCGAGGTCCTGGTGCGCAACCGGGACGGCGTCACGCGCTACGTGCACGCGACCCATCCGTTCGACGTGGTCGGCTGGTTCGGCTGCCTGTACCCGTACGCCTTCAACATCGCCGACTTCTCGCCCGTCACCGGCTCCCTGCACCGGCCACCGCCGGTGCACCAGACCTTCGAGGGCCCGGGCTTCGTCATCTGCTCCTTCGTGCCCCGTCTGTTCGACTACCACCCCGACGCGGTGCCCGTCCCGCCGTTCCACGCCAACGTCGACTCCGACGAGGTGCTGTTCTACGCCGACGGCAGCTTCATGAGCCGCAAGGGCACCGGCATCGGCCAGGGCTCGGTCTCGCTGCACCCCGCCGGGTTCATCCACGGCCCGCACCCGGGCAGCATCGAGGCCGCCCTCGGCGCCCGGCGGACCGAGGAGACCGCCGTCATGCTCGACACCTACCGGCCCCTGCGCCTCGGCACGGCCGCCATGGACTGCGAGGACCCCGCATACCTGAGCAGCTGGCGGGTCCGGCGATGAACACACCCGACCGGGAGCTGCTGGCGGTGCCCATGCGCACCCCCGCCTCCGCGAACGAGATCTACTCCGGCGTGGCCCGGATGGCGGGGACGCTGTGGTGCACCCGGCACCGGGCACGGCCGGGGAGGATCGCCCGCACCGCGGTGGTCGCCGTCCACCCGTCCTCGAACTTCCTCGGACACTACGCGCTGGGCGCCTTCGCCCGCGCGGGCGTGGACGCGATCGGCATGACCACCCGCTACATCGGCAACGACACCGCCCTGCTGCTGGAGAACTGCGTCGTCGACGTCGGGTCGGTCGTCCGGCATCTGCGGGAGGAGGGCTACGAGCGGGTCGTGCTCTTCGGCAACTCGGGGGGCGGGGGCCTCGTCTCGCTGTACCAGAACCAGGCCGAACACCCCACGATCACAGCGGCCCCGGCGGGCGGAGGACCCGACCTGACCCAGGCCGACCTGCCCCCCGCCGACGCGCTCGTCCTCGCGATGGCCCACCCCGGCCGGGCCCAGTTGCTCGCCGAGTGGCTCGACCCGGCGGTCCGCAGCGAGCAGGACCCGTTCGACCGCGACCACGGCCTGGACCTGTTCGACACCCGGAACGGACCGCCGTACACACCGGAGTTCCTGCGCCGCTACCGCGCCGCGCAGGTCGCCCGCAGCGAGGCGATCACCGCCTGGGCCGAGAAGAAGCTGGCCGCACTGGACGAGCGCGGGATCGCGGACATGCCGTTCCTGGTGCACGGTGTCTGCGCGGACCCCCGGTTCCTGGACCTGTCGCTGGACCCGTCCGACCGCGAGCCGGGGACGCTGTGGGGCGACGCGTGGAACGCGAACTTCCAGCCGGCCGCGCTCGGGCACTACACCACCCTGCGCTCATGGCTGTCCCAGTGGTCCCTGAGCCGTTCCCGCGGCGACGGCCCGGCCAGGCTGCGCACCGTCGACACCCCCGTGCACGTCGTGTACGGCACCGCCGACCAGGGCTGCTTCCCCTCCCACGCGCGGGCCCTGTACGACGCGGTCCCGCACGACCGCAAGGCGCTGACACCCGTCAAGGGCGGTAAGCACTACCTGGTCGGCCAGCCGGAGCTCACCGCCCTCATGGTGGACACGCTCCTGGCCTGGCTGGACGACGTGCCGGCATGACCCGCACGTCACCCCTTCCACCACACTGGGCGACGGGACGGCCGACGTCCCGGGGCGTACGCAGGAAAGGCCCTCACCGATGTACTTCGACTACGTCACCCACCCCGTCCACCTCCCCGGACCGACCGACGGGAGAGACCCCGCGCGCCATCGCGTCGTCATCGCCGGGGGCGGCCCCACCGGTCTGGCCCTCGCCCTGGGACTGGCCCGGTACGGCGTGCCCTCGGTGGTGCTGGAGTCCGACCGCACCGTCTGCGTCGGCAGCCGGGCCGCGTGCCTGTCGCGGCGCACGCTGGAGATCATGGAACAGCTCGGCGCGGCGGACGCCTACCTGGCCAAGGGGCTGGCCTGGACCGGTGGCGTGAGCTACTACCGCGACACCGAGGTGCTGCGGTTCGCGATGCCGCACGACGAGAACCAGAAGTTCCCGCCGATGATCAACCTTCAGCAGTGCTACGCCGAGCAGTACCTGCTCGACGCCGCCGACCGGTACGGCGACGGCCTGGTCGAGGTCCGCTGGGGCAGTCGCGTCGAGGCCGTGCGGCAGAACCCGGACGGGGTCGACCTGGAGGTGCGCACCGACGACGGCGACACCTACACCATGACCGCCGACTGGCTGGTGGGCTGCGACGGCGCCCGCAGCACCGTGCGCGAGCAGCTCGGCCTGCGCCTGGCGGGGACGGCCTACGAGGGCCGGTACGTCATCGTCGACGTCGAGCTGAAGACCGACCGGCCCGCGCTGCGCTACGCCTGGTTCGACCCGCCGTCCAACCCGGGCTCCACGCTGCTCATGCACCGGCAGCCCGACGACATCTGGCGCCTGGACTACCAGTTGCGGCCGGACGAGGATCCGCAGGAGGCGGTGCGGCCGGAGAACGTGATGCCGCGGGTGCGCAGCCACCTGCGGATGATCGGCGAACGCGACGACGTCGAACCGGTGTGGATCTCGGTCTACAAGGCCAACGCGCTCACACTCGACTCCTACCGGCACGGCCGTGTCCTGTTCGCCGGGGACGCCGCGCACCTCGTCCCGATCTTCGGCGTGCGGGGCATGAACTCCGCCATCGACGACACCCACAACCTCGCCTGGAAGCTGGCGTTCGTGGTGAGCGGCCACTCGCCGGCCGAACTGCTGGACACCTACTCGACGGAGCGGGTGCACGCCGGCCGGGAGAACATCCGGTACGCCTCCAAGAGCACCGAGTTCATGGCGCCGCCCTCCTTCGCGTTCGACACCATGCGCACGGCCGTACTCGGCCTGACCGCCGAGGGACACACCTGGGCCTCCTCGCTGATCAACCCGCGGCAGACACAGCCGATCTCCTACGGGGGCTGCGGATTCACCGGTCCCGCCGACGTTTTCGACGACGGCCCGCGCCCGGGCGACGTCCTGCCCGAATGCCCCCTCACCCTCCCGGGCGGCAAGGAGGGCCACCTCACCGACCTGCTCGGCTCGCGGATCACGGTGCTCGCCTTCACCGCCGACGGCGAACTCGCCCCCGAGCTGCGGGCGGAGCTGGACGAGCTCGCCGCCGAGCCGGTACCGCTGGCCACGGCCGTGATCTCCGCCGCGCCGACGCGGACCGCGTCCCACGACCACACCGGGCGCCTGTTCCCCCTCTACGGCGCCCAGCCGGGAACCGTCTGCCTGATCCGCCCGGACGGGCACCTGTACGCACGCCGACAGCACCCGGGGCCCGGCGAGATCCGGGCCTGGGCCAAGGCCATGACCGCCGGACGCGGCATCGGAAGGGACACGCGGTGAACGCCGAACAACTGGACGAGATCTACTCGGAGATCTGCCACCGGATGACCGCGGCGGGCGAGGACGGGGCGCTGCTGTACCTGAGCCGGCTCGCCCTGCTGCTCGCCCACGAGGTGGACGACGCCGAACGCGTCCGCACGGCCGTCGAGACGGCCGCGACCCCCGACGGCGGCCGGTAACCCCCTGTCCAGTGCGCGCTTCTGGAGGAAGCTTGCGACTCGACTCCATGGGTGTGGACGACCTTCGCGTGGTGTCCGACAACTGCGGCGTGGACGACCGGGGCCCGGGCATCCTGCTGCGCGACCGTCGGCTCTCCCGCGTCACCGCCTCCTACATCTGCGAGAACAAGGAGTTCGCCCGTCGGCACCTCACCGGCGAGTTGGAGGTCGGACTCATCACGCAGGGCACCCTCGCGGAGAAACTCCGCGCGGGAGGGTGCGGCGTTCCCGCCTCTGCACACCCGCCGGCGCCGGAACTCCGCTCGCCGACGGCGGCCCGCCCTGGCGCCACGGTGGGCGGGCCGCCGGGTGGTTCGATCAGGGCTGGAAGGGCATGGTCCAGCAGTTGGACGCGGTCGGCTTGCCTTCCAGCCGGTCGGTGAGCCAGGAGATCGCCGCTCCCTGGTCGGTGAAGAGGGGGGCGAGGTGGTTGGTGAGGATCCTGTCGCCGAGGTTGGGCAGGTTGACGGCCTCGTAGGTGACGTTGCCACCCTTGCGGCACCAGTCCACGGCCAGTTGGCGGGCCTGGCGGTGCGGCACGATGTCGTCCTGGATGCCCGTTGCCACACGGACCGGACCGGCCGGCTTGAGCGTCCCGATCCGCTGTTCGTCGAGGACGGCCTGGGCGCGGGGTTCCGCGGCGATGATGTCGGCGAGGGATGTGCCGCTGGCCGTCCACGCCGTGCTCCGGCGGAAGCCGTAGCTGAGGATCGCGTCGCCGACGCACATGGTCGACGTGTCGGCGAGGGCCTTGCGTCCGGTGTCGTTGAGGTTCGCTTCGAGGAGGGTGCGCACTTCGGGGTAGGACTGGGCGAAACCGTTGATCGACCAGCCGAGGGCACTGACCAGGGCGCTTCCGTCGATCCCCTTCATGACGGAGGTCAGGTCGGCGGGCGGGGCGCCCGCGTAGGTGCCGGCCAGTCGGACGTCGGGCGCGTACGTGGGCTGGAGTTCGGCCGCCGACGCGCTGGCCCCGCCGCCCTCGCTGTAGCCGTACAGGCCGACACGGGAAGCGGAGGTGAGGGACGTGCCGGGGACAGCGCGCGCCGCACGGACTGCGTCCAGCACCGCGTGCGCCCCGTCCAGGCGGTTGACGTAGGTGTGCAGACGGTCGGTGGCGCCCAGACCGACGTAGTCGGTGACGACGACGGCCGCGCCGGTGGCGAGGAGACGGTAGATCGCCAGGTTGTCGTAGGCCACGGACAGGGTCTCCCCGCTGACGGTGAGCGGGTGCTGCAGCGCGAACGAGGGTGCGCACTGGTCGCCCTGGCCCATCGTCCCGGAGGCCACCGCCACCAGGGGGCGGGGTCCGTCGCCTTGCCACTGGGCCGACGGCTCGATGTAGGCGCCCGTCACCGCGACGGCTTGGCCGTTCGAGTCGGTGGACTTGTACATCAGGCGGGTGGCCGTGCCGGGCAGGGGGCGGCCGTCCAGGCCGGGCAGCGAGACCCCCAGAGGCAGGGCTTCGTGCCGGATCAAGCTGCCGTTGGTGGCGGGTAGTTGGGCCGGCGGGGTGTAGAAGGCCGGGATGGTGACTCCCCGGGACACGACGGGTTCGGTGGCGCTGGCCGGGGTCGCGCTGGCACAGGCGCAGGCCACGGTGGCCAGCGCGGCGACGGCAAGGCGGTTGATTGTGGAACGCGGTCGGGTTCTGTAGCGGCTCACGGTGCACTCCTCGCGCTGCTTCGTTGCAGGGTGCGCGAAAAACTAGCACCGTTAGTTAAAGTCGATAACAGCTTGGCAGGTCACGGCCTGGTCACGATGTGCAGGAGTGAGTCCGTGGTGCGTGCAGCGATCGGGCCGTACCGCCAAGACCTCACCCCTGGCGAGTGGCGGCCTCCCGGAGGACGCTCCGCACCGTGTCCGGTGCCTCGCCCGGCCTTCGAACTCGGCCGTTTCGTCGTACGGGTGGCGATGCCGCGCCACTGCATCATCCGGCTGCAGAAGAACCTGCGCCTCACCCAACCGGTCGGGCCGGGTGCACGCCGCCCTCGTCACGACGTGCGCGCCCGTCACGCGCGTTACACCACCCGTACGCCCCATGCGCTCCCCAACGCCCCTTCACACCCCAGGGCATCAGGAACCGTAAGCCTGCGCACGCCTTCCTACAGGCATGTTCCTGAGACGGCGGACACCGTTCGTCATCGTGCTCTGGGCGAACCTGCGGCGGCAGGCCGGCCCGCTGGCCGCGCTCGTCCTGGCCGGCGTGCTCGTGGCCGTGGCCTGGGACGGGCTGTACGCCCGAGGCAGGTGGAGAGACACCGGCTGGGTCTACATCGGTGAAATGTGCGGACTGGCGGCGCGAACCGTCGGAGTGGGATGCGCCGTGCTGCTCGCCGGGTGGCAGGGCGGGTCGGAGGCACGCGATGACGCCGGTTGGGTCGCGACGGCATCGGCCAGGGGTGGAGTGACCTACCAGTTGATGGGGCTGGCCTCGGGAGTCGTGTGGCCGTTGGCCGGCTATGTGCTGGCCATGACCGTCATGGTGGCCTCCCCCTATCCGCAGGAGCCGGTGGGCCGTGCGCCACTCGACATGATGGCGGTCGACGGGGTGATGCTCACCGCCTTCTCCTGTGTGGCCTATCTGGTGGGCCGGACCGTACCGCTGCGAGGAGTGTCCGTTCTCCTCGCAGCGGCCGCCGTGGTGCTGTCCGTCTCCACATGGAGCGAGCCGCTGTTGGGTCCCCTCGCCCATCTCCGGTTCACCTACCGCGGGGATACGGTCCCGGGCGGAGCCGAGCTGGGGGCGCCACCCGGTCCGGCCGTCTGGCTGCCCTGGTGCAGAGCCGTCTTGCTCGCCGCGGTGGCGGCGACCGCTGTCCTGTCGTGCGCCCGACGGTGGAAGACATCGGGTGCCCTGATCGTCATGTTGACGGTGGCCCTCCCGCTCCTGGCCCTCACGCCGCAGTCCCGCGCCTCAGGGTCGGTGCTCAACACGAGAGAACTGCGCTGCAGGGGACACGATCCCGCTGTCTGTGTCTCGTCCGCGTACGAGCCACGACGACAGCATCTGGAACACGTCGCCGTACGCCTGTCCCGACGGATGGAGGGCGCCGGCCCCACCCACTACCTCCTGACCGAGGACAGTTCGCGCGAGTGCCGGGACAGCGACGGGGTCGACCACGCCTGGACGGTCGGCATCTCGGCACGGGAGGACATCAGTCTGCAAGGCCTCGCCGGTTGCCTCATCGCATTCTCGCCCCACCAGGAGCCCACGACGGCAGAGGCCCGCGCGCTGTATCTATGGCTCACGCAGGAAACGCCCTCGCACGGTTCCACGGCCCACGCGCCGTCCACCGCCGACCGGTTGGCCCGCCTCTCCGCGCCAGAGCGCGCGCATTGGATCGGCCGGTATCTGGCAGCCGTCGAGCACGGCAGCCGCCCGCCCCGCATCCCCGCCCCCGACGGAGGAGAACCGCGATGATGCCCTTCCCCCAGCCACCACCGTGGCTGCGAGCCGTGCCCGGACTGCGCTGGCCGTGGCTGCTCGCCGTCACCGGGGTCTGCTCGGCGGCCGCCTGGCTCGCCGCGACAGCCGGCGAGGAGGACTCCCTGCCTTTCCTGCTGCTGATCGCACCGCTGCTGCCTCTCATCTGGGTGGCTGCCAGCTACGGAGGCAGAGCCGATCCTTTCGCACCCGTGATCCGCAGCACTCCGGCCGGCGGACTGCGCCTGCTGATGCTGCGCACCGGTGTCGTACTCGCCATCTGCCTTCCCCTGCTCCTCGTCGCCGCCATGACGGGCGTCGGCGTGTCGCCCTGGGCGGCCGCCTGGCTGGTGCCCAGCCTGACGCTGACGCTCGTCACGCTGATCCTGGGTTCCTACATCGGCTGCGCCCTCGGCGCGGTCGTGACCAGCGGTACATGGCTGCTGGTGACCGCCGCCGTCGCCCGGCTCTCCATGCGCCAGGACGGCAAAGTCAGCTCCTTCAGGACCGTCCTGCTCCATGTGCTCAAGAACCTGCTGGACGGCGGCGCCCAGTTCGTGTGGGGAGTCGCGTCCGGTGTACTGGCCGCCCTTCTCGTCCTCCGACGGCACTCCTTCAACGATCTGAGGTCCTGATGATCAGCGCCACCCGATTGACCGTCCGACATCGCCGCACCACCGCTGTGGACAGCCTCGATCTGGACCTGGGGCACGGTGTGCATGCCCTGCTCGGGCCCAACGGAGCCGGTAAGAGCTCCCTGCTGCGTGTCCTGGCCACGGCCGCGGCGGCGGTGGAAGGAGAACTGAAGCTGCTGGGGCGCGATCCGCGGCGTCCCGCCGAGCGCCTGGAGATCCGCCGCCGACTCGGCTACCTACCACAGACATTCGGCATGTTCCGGGGCTTCACGGTACGGGAGTGCGTCAGCTACGCCGCCTGGCTGAAGGACATGCCGAACCGTGGTGCCCTCGACGCGGTGGAACGCGCCGTGGACCAGGTCGGCCTGACCACACGGATGGATGCCAAGTACCGCACCCTCTCCGGCGGAATGCGACGCCGGGTCGGGATCGCCCAAGCCCTGGTGAACCACCCGCAACTGCTTCTGCTCGACGAACCCACCACCGGCCTCGACCCGGCCGAGCGGGACCGCTTCCACGCTCTGCTCCGGCAGTTGAGCGCCACCACGACCGTGGTCGTCGCCACCCACCTCATGGAGGACGTGCACGCCTGCTGCGACAGCGCGCTCGTCCTCCGTACATCCCGCAAGGTCTTCCTCGGGTCCCCGCAGGAGTTGGAAGAGGCGGGCGGCTACGCCGGAGTCCTCGCAGACGGCGCCCATGCAGGCAATGCCCGTTGACGGAGACAGCCGTTGACGACGACCACGAGGCTGCACATCTGCCTCACCACTGCTGTGCCGCCGGTCTGACCGAAACCGGCGGGCAGACGACGCTGCTCGGCGGAGGAAGGGCAGGCTGCGCGAGGAAGCGGTGGGGCGCCTGGACCGCTTCAGCCGTCCAGTCTGCGGGCTGCGGGTCCGGATCCAGCGTGTGCTCAGCCATCCAGGCGTCACAGGGCACACGGTCCTGGACACAGCACTGCCCGTGATCGGCATCGCTCTCCCGCGCCGACATCTCTTGAGGCTCTCACCGCGCCGCCCGTCATGCTCGCCTGTGGCCGCTCACATCCACGCTCGCCGTCCACGACGACCGGCCGGTCATCAGCAAGCCCCGATCCGTTCCAGGGCATCCATCTGGCAGTCAACCGCGCGACACGGGAAGGCGACACGCCGGTGTTCCTGACCGCCGAATGATCCAGACTCGCCGACCCGACCTGCGCCGACACGGCGGGCCAGGCCCCGCCGCACCATCTCGGCGACACCGGCTGGGTACGGGAGGGAGCGCCGGCGGATCAGGTGGTCCTGGATCGCGATCTGTCCGAACGGGTCGGCACAGGAGATCGCGGGGACGCGGGTCCGCGCTCACGTACGTGGGGGCGCGCGAGTATATGCAGCTCATGAGGCTTGAGCAGTAACCCAGATCACGGCCGGGTCACGGTGTAGATCATTTACGCTCTGGGCAGCCTCGAAGCGCTTCTCGGTTCAACTTTCGTTCTGCGAAGCCCAGTTCGAGTGTGCGGGCGGTCTGGACGTCCGCCTGTTTGCAGGGCCGGGGGGACTCTGCGGTCCGTCTCCCGAAAGGAAGCGCATGTCTCAGGACGTCACGGTCGACCGCCCCTTCGACCCTGCCAGCAAGCCTCTGGAGTACACCCAGGCGGGGAACGCCCTGGCCGGCCTCTTGGTGAAACGCATCAAGGGGTGCACGGAGGAGTACCAAAGGTGCCAGAACGCCGCTCAGCAGCGGCTTGACGCGCTCGGATCCCCCCAGTCCGGCACCACGCTGCATGTGGAGGGAGCCCTCGGTCTGGCGCCGCGCGCGTTCCTCCCGCCCGATGAGGAGGGCTACGCCAGGTTGAGGCGACTCGACACCAGTCTGCGCGTGATCGAGGCGGCCTTCCCCCAAGTCAGCACCGATACCGAGGTCTGCCGACTGACCAGCAGGATGCTGGAAGGGGCCTGGAGGAGCCGGGCACTCACGCCGCCGCGCGAGGAGGAGCAAGCAACCGTCTGCGCCTGCCCTCTGTGCCGTCGGCTGCCCACGCCCCCGGCACGCACAATGGGTGACTACAGTTGGCGGCAGAGCGCCGGTCGTCCCCTCACGGTGAAGACCTGGCCGTACAACCGGGAGCTCGACAGCGTCCTGACCGGTGGATGGTCCTGGACCCGGCAGATGAACGACCTCGAACGAGACCTCGGCCACCGCCACCGCTTCGAGGACGACATCCTCGTCTTCCACGAATACAAGCGCGTCATCGACACCATCGACACCGAGCGCCTGACCCAACTCGTCGAAGGCCGCTTGGCTGAGAGTTTCAGTACCAACAGCGCACGGGCCCTGATCTGCGGACTCTTCGCGGCCCACAAGCGATCCGTTGACGAGTACTGGCTGCAGCAGCACCACGCGGGCAGCGTCACACTCCCCCAGACCAACCCACTCGGCCAGAGCACCTACTCACTCCTGCAGATGCTGGACTGCCTGTTCTGGCACGTCTCACCCGACACCGAACTCTGGCAGGAGGAACACCTCGCCTCCCTGCTGCTGTGCCGCGTCATCGACGACATGGCCGACGTACGAGCCGACGCCCTCACCGGCGAGATCAGCAACTTCTGGCTCGCCGACATACCCACCCACACCAAGGCCCTCTACGCTGCCTGCGCCATCGCGCTCGTCAAGTACGGCTGCATGCCCGAGGCGCATGCCCCGATGTGGAACACCTGGTTGATGACCACCACGATCGTCTGGATGGGGCTCACGGGCCGCCACGCCCTGTGGTTCGACGGCATCACCCAGGGCCTCCCCCCGGCCCAGGCGTGCCCGCTGTGCGACCTGCAGCCCAACCCATGCACCGGCCTCCTCACCCACGGCACCACCCTCACCATCGGCCCGCGGCCGAGCGCACCAGCACTGAGCGCCCGGACCGCTGAGCTTTCCGCACGCTGCCGAGCCCAAAACCCCCAGGCATGGCCCCTCTTCGACGCCGAGCTCCATGCCTTCGAAGCACTGCACGGCCCCTGGCACGGCAACATCGACAGCACATGGGAGATCTTGCGCCGCACCTACATCGCCGCCGTGGAGGCGTCCAGCGCCGCACCGTCCACAGCCCGCGCCCGTCATGTCCAAGAAGACGCCGGCGTAGTCGGATCCGAGAATTTCCACACCCTGCACGACCCTCGAACCGGGAGGGAAGACACCACACTGCTCGCCTACATGTTCGGCTGCGCCCACCCGCATTTCCTATGGAACGCCACGGGATACCGTCCCACGGACGTAGCAGGCGACTGGCTCGACGGCTGACGCCTCAAATCCTGTTCCAGAACCCAGTGGACGGTGGTGGGGACGACGTCCTCACCACCGCCCTGTACCAAGTCCCTCGCACCCTCCAGGACGTCCTGCCGCTCCCTGAGCGAGGAGTGCGCGATGGCGTCGGCGCCGGGAATGCTTGAGGAGCGGAAGAAGCGGGAGACAGCGGCCCGCGCGCGGGTGGAAGGGTCGCGTTCAGGCCGTCGTCGATTGCTGAGCCACGTGACATCCTCAAGGCCAACCTCGGCAGTGGGCCGGAGCGAACCGGCCTACGCGGCATCGTGGATGACGAGCTTGAACTCGGCGAGGGTCAACAGGCGCGCGGTGGCGTCGTTGTGTGTGACACGGAGCGCAACCGGGGTGCCCGGGACAACGAAGATGCCATGGTTCTTGACGTAGTACTGGCCGCCGGGCGTCGGCGTGCGGTGCTCGGTCGCGGTGGTGTCGTTGGGGTTGGGCGTCAGGCCCAGCGGGTCACGGACGTACTGGTCGCGCAGCTCGGTGTAGCCGCCCGTGCCGCTGGCGGACTCCCACTGGATCATCGCGTGCAGGTGGCCCCAGCCGGCTTTGGACGGCCAGATCAGGCCGCTTCGGTCGTCTGTCGCCCAGTCGCTCACCACGTAGCCGTCCGGCTGGACGGCTTGGTGCATCTCGAAGCGGTCCGTCGGCTCCGCCGCTCCATAGGGGAACCGGACGATCTTGTACGTGGTGCCCGGCGAGATCAGCTGAGGTGTATCGACCTTGAGAGAGCAGACCTGCACTCCGGCCGCAACGCCACCGTTCGTAGCCATAGTTCAGCTTTGCCCGCGGCAGACAGGCGCCATGCCCGCGCCGCGGTACCGCGATGCGTCACGCGGCACGATGGGCCAGCCCAGGTCGGTGGTGGGTCGGCGGCCTGGGGTGCGGTGTTCCAGGCGTCGGCGAGGGAATTCACCGGTGCCGCCTTCTGCGGCTTCAGTCTTCGCCCCTCCATCGAGGTACTGCCCAGGCCAGCACATAGCCGAAGCTGTTGAGGGCCCAGTGCAGCGCCGCGGGCGCCAGCAGACTTCCGGACCGGCGCCGCAGCTCGCACAGGACGACCCCGGCTGCGGTCGTGGCGACAACGGCGGCCGCGACCGGCAGCACGCTGCCTGCCGGTCCCGTGCCGAGGACCGCTGCGGCCGCGTTGGCCCGGCTCAGCCCGCGCGAGGGAAGCACGTGCCAGAGCCCGAACAGCAACGACGACACAGCTGTGGCCCACGCAGTACCACGCCGACGCCGCACCATGGCCCACAGGACACCGCGGAAGGCGACTTCCTCCAGCAGCACGGTGCCGGCCGGCACCCGGATCAGCACCCGCCACAGCAACTGCCCGAGGGTCAGGCCCGCGGCGCGTTCGTCCTCGAACGCCTCCCTGGTGGCCGGCACAGCAAGCCCGGCCAAGAAGACCGCGAGAACCGCGCCCACCAGGAGCGGCGCCCACCGCAGCCCCCGGTACAAGGCAACCGTGTCGAGCCCGAGATCGGCGCGGGTGAGACCGTCCCACCGGGCGATCAGCAGCAGCGCGGCAGCTGCCACCACGCAGGTGAGCAGGTAGGCACCGGGCGCGAGCCAATTGTTGAGCAGGTTCGCGCCCACCAGGACGGCGAGGGCACAGAACATTCGCATGGTGTCACCAGCATCCCCTCGCTCCGTCCCACGAGCCGGGATGACGGAACGAGCGCGCCACTGCTGAGGAGTCTTCCGGTCCAGGCGCTCGCGCCGAAGGTGCGCCCGGATGTTCCAGTCGATCTCATCCGCCTCCTCGACTGCGGCCCGGACCTGCTGGAGCATGTGCTCCCAAGCCCCCTCGGCCGGTCACAGCCGGTGGCGTTTCGACCGTCTTCCACGGCCCGAACCGTTCGGTCTGGTCACGCCACCGCGTACCGGTCCCGTGCCCGGTGCATGATCCCGTCGATCACCTGCCGGTGGCCGGCCATCGTGGCCACGCCTGTCGCAGGCCGGCAGGAACACCGCCCGTCTGCGAAGCCGGGTGGCACAACGCGCAGCTTTTCATCCGGAAGTGGTTGCATTGGAAACGGGGCGCGGCCAGAGTCGGGAGGGGGGACAGGAGGCAGCTGTGACCGTCCTCGCGATCTTCCTTCTCGTCATCGGAACGATCTTGATCCTTCTCGGAACGATCGTGATCGCTATCGGGGCAGCCTTGATCCTCATGGGGATGACTCTGATAGCCATTGCGATCTATTTGCTGATCCGGAGAGCGTTGAAGCACCAGGAGCCATAGAAAGTTGCCGATTCAGGGTCTCGCGCCTGAGCACCGTGAGGCCCAACCCTCTCGCTCCCCTTGGAGAAGACGGTGTCCGGCCTGCGGGCGGCCCGGCCGCCGTGGCCGAGTTCGCCGGCGCTGACGGCGACTGCGGGGCTCGGCCCGCTCGGCGACCGGGATCGTCGGGCGCAGCGTGCCGGCGTCGTCGAGGTTGCTCGTTCCCCCGGCAGTCGCTGCGCGTCGAGTTGAGATGGTGATCACCTGGTACGTGTCCCAGCGGGGCCTGCCGTCCGGCCCTGCGGGGCGCTGTGGTCACGCGGGGCGGATGTTCTCCGCCTGCGGCCCCTTCTGGCCCTGCGTGACGTCGAACTCGACCTTCTGGCCCTCCTGCAGCTCACGGAAACCCTGAGCGGCAATGTTGGAGTAGTGGGCGAAGACGTCGGGTCCGCCGCCCTCCTGCTCGATGAAGCCGAATCCCTTCTCGCTGTTGAACCACTTCACGGTGCCCTTGGCCATGGTCTGCTCCTTCGAGGAAGACCGGGCTCGCGCCCTGCGGGCCCGGGAGGTGATCGCCCTGGTCCGGAGAGGTGCTGAACAGCAAAAACGCCCATGATCGTGATCACGGGCCAGGGGGACTTCGGAACCACGACTGCTGAATATCGACGCTACACCGCCCGGTCGGCAGCTGCTATCGATGCGGCCGCCGATCGCGGGATGTGATCATGGTTCATCCCGACGATCAGCAGCGGGTTCACCGGCCTGCTCGCTCCGGCTCCGGGCGGCGTCGGCCATCCATGGAACGGCTGGTCGTTCTCCGCCGGGCGCGGCACGAAGCAGCACCCTGGGAGTCACCTCGATCCGGGCCGAGCCGGTGGTCGAAGCCGGCGTCGACGTCGCCCGTGACGCCCCGGACCAGTCGGCGGCGAGCCGTGCGGCCCGAGCTGTACGCCGGGGATGCCGGCGTGGGGCCGCCGACACGCTGCACGGCCATGCCACCGTCTCCAGATGCGGCAGGCGCCGGCGACTGCAACCGTATGGGTGACGAGGCTGGTCCGCACGAGCTACACGGGAAGGATGCCAGTCATGATCACGGCGCCCCCTTCACTCCTGCGGGAGCTGGTCGAACGATGCGAAACACTCAGGCACCGCCTGGCTGCCGACGACGGCCCTGAGACCGCCCGCCGGCTTGAGGACGCGACCTACACACTGTGTGTGATCACCGGCACCCGTCAGCTGGACACGGCACTGCATGTCGCCCGTCGACAACTGGCCGAGGCAACGAGGCGAGAGCGGTCCCTCCGCCACTGACATGCCGCACCGGCCGCGCCCTGAAGATGCGCAACACGGTCCCAGACCCTCACCGGCTCACGTCGCCCGGAAGGGAATCGCCCCCCAGGAGCGCCCCCTCCGGCCCCTCAGGAAGGCGGCGGATCCAGGCGCCCAGCACAACGGAGAGGCGCAGCCGCGCGGGTGTGCGGCCGCGGTTGCCCTCAGTGCCTGGTCTCACTCGGGGTGGCCGCGGAGGTCTGCCATGACCCGAAGCGTCCTGGCCCGCGCGATCAGCTTCGGTCTGGTCACCGGACCGGCCGCTGCCCCAGCGGCAGAATGTGCCGGCTCGTATCTCGGTCACACGGCGGCCTGAGGCACGGAGGCCACGCCTGTCCGACGTGCGACGCTGACACCAGGTGTTGGTCGAAACATCAACTCATCACTCCTGAAACACAGTTGTCGCGCATCCTTCTGGTTGGCAGACTCGCCTCGCCGACGGAAACACGTGGACAAGAGTGCGAACACGCACGTGGAAGCATCACGTCGGCGGACGGGGCTCACGCCATCTCACCAGGGGGGAACATCCATGAACCTCAGTCTGCCCAGACGCGTCCTGGCCCGTGCCACCGCCACCCTCGCGCTTGCGCTCGCCATGGCCACCGGCACCACCGGCCTGCTCTCCGGCGCCGAAGCGCATGCCCTGCCGGTCACCGAGGGCTCCTTCGGTCTTGGCGGCGACGAGGACGACTACATCAGCGGCGGCCAGTCCTACGCCTACGCGACGGCGTCCCAGGACCGCATGAACGTCTCCGGCAACACCGACAACAAGGTGGTCACCGTCTCCGTCGACGGAGCGAACGGTGACTGGTGGACCCTGAACCTCGCGGCGCCGTCCGGCAAGACCCTGACGCCCGGGACCTACACGGGAGCCACCCGCTACCCGTTCAACGACGGGACCGAACCGGGCCTGTCGCTCAGCGGAAACGGCCGCGGCTGCAACCAGCTCACCGGCACCTTCACCGTCTCCGCGGTGGAGTTCGGCCCCCAGGGCTACGTGAGGAAGCTCGACGCCACTTTCGTGCAGCACTGCGAGGGAGGCACCCCGGCCGCGCGCGGCGAGGTCCACATCGAGAACCCGGCTCCGCCGGCCGAACTCGGCCTGGGCCTCGACGTCGCCCTGGACGGCACCGCGAGCTCCCTCAACGGCAAGGCCGCCTTCCACGGCACGGTGAGCTGCAACAAGCCGGTGCGGGTGACCGTGGCGGGCGACGTCACGCAGGTGAAGAAGCGGGATCTCATCCGCGGTTCCTTCTCCACGTCGGTGTTCTGCACCCCGGGCGCCCCTGTCGACTGGACCGGTACGGCTGTGCCCACCGGCTCGGCCCCCTTCCAGAAGGGAAACGTCGAGGTCGAGGGCCGCGCGACGACGACGGACCCGGACTACGACCAGCTTGTGAAGGTCAGCGAGACGGTGGCGGTCCGCCTCACACGGGTCTGACCCCTACGTCCTGACGCACCGCGACAGCCACACCGCCAGGCCCGGGCCCTTGTCCTCTCGAGGACGAGGGCCCGGGCCTGGTCGCGGGTGCGCCGGGCGATGAGGATTCCCCCTGTCGTCGACGACGGATGGGGGGCCGGTCGCCGCCCGGACGCACGCTGAGGCCGACTCCAGGCATCCCCTCCGTACCGGGACATCGGCAAGCATCAGCTCGCGCGGCGGGCGTCTTGACAACCTGGAACGCAAGAGAAAAGCTGTTGCGCATAGAGATGCTGGTTGCTCAATCAGAAACCACGGCATCCGCGGTCGAGAGGTTTCGCTCGCACCTCCCGCCACACCCACGCGCAGACAAGGGAGCCCGCTCGTGGCCATCTCCGTCTTCGACCTCTTCTCCGTCGGCATAGGCCCGTCCAGTTCGCACACGGTCGGTCCCATGCGGGCCGCCCGCATGTTCACCAGCAGGCTGGAGAAGGAGGATCTGCTCGCACGGACGGCGTCGGTACGGGCTGAGCTCTTCGGCTCACTGGGGGCCACCGGCCACGGTCACGGCACCCCCAAGGCCGTCCTGCTCGGCCTGGAGGGCAACGAGCCGCACACGGTGGACGTCGGCCTGGCCGAGCGGGACGTGGAGCGGATCAGGTCGACGGGCCGACTGCGTCTGCTGGGCTGCGAGCTCGGGGACACCCACGAGATCCCCTTCGACACGGAGAGGCAGCTGGTCCTGCACCGCCGCCGTTCCCTGCCCTACCACGCCAACGGCATGAGGCTCTTCGCGTGCGACGCCGAGGGGCTGCCCTTGCTGGAGGCCACCTACTACTCGGTCGGCGGCGGGTTCGTCGTCGACGAGGAGGCCGCCGGTGCGGACCGGGTCAAGGTCGACGACACGGTGGTGAAGTACCCGTTCGGCAGCGGCGACGAACTGCTGCGCCTGACCCGGGAGACGGGTCTGTCGATCTCGGCGCTGATGCTGGAGAACGAGCTGGCCTGGCGGACCGAGGAGGAGATCCGCGCGGGCCTGCTGGAGATCTGGCGGGTGATGCGGGAGTGCGTGGCACGCGGCCTGTCCTGTGAGGGGATCCTGCCGGGCGGGCTCCGGGTCCGCCGCCGGGCCACCGCCGTGGCCAAGGCGCTGCGGGCCGAGGGCGACCCGGCGGGGCGGGCGCTGGAGTGGGTGACCCTCTACGCCATGGCGGTCAACGAGGAGAACGCGGCCGGCGGCCGGGTGGTCACCGCCCCGACGAACGGCGCTGCCGGCATCATCCCGGCGGTCCTGCACTACTACGTCAACTTCGTGCACGGAGCCGACGACGACGCCGTGGTCCGGTTCCTGCTGGCGGCCGGCGCCATCGGCCTGCTGTTCAAGGAGAACGCCTCGATCTCGGGCGCCGAGGTCGGCTGCCAGGGCGAGGTCGGCTCCGCCTGTTCCATGGCCGCGGGCGGCCTCGCGGAGGTACTCGGCGGCTCGCCCGAACAAGTGGAGAACGCCGCCGAGATCGGCATGGAACACAACCTGGGCCTGACCTGCGACCCGGTCGGCGGCCTGGTGCAGATCCCGTGCATCGAACGCAACGGCATGGCGGCGGTCAAGGCCGTCACGGCGGCCCGGATGGCCCTGCGGGGCGACGGCCGCCACCACGTCTCCCTGGACAAGGTCATCAAGACCATGAAGGAGACGGGCGCCGACATGAAAGTCAAATACAAGGAGACGGCCCGCGGCGGGCTCGCGGTCAACGTCATCGAGTGCTGACGGCGCGGCAGCAGGGATCTGAGGAGTGTGCGTGGGACGGGTCACCGAACGACGGCGCGTACTGCGGATCCGGGACGGGGTGGTGGGCAGCCGGCCGGACACCCTGGTCGCGGAGGAGCCGCTGGAGATCCGGCTGAACGGCAGGCCTCTCGCGATCACCATGCGCACGCCCGGCGACGACTTCGCGCTGGCCGCCGGGTTCCTGGTGAGCGAGGGCGTCCTCGGCCGGGCCGAGGAGCCGGCGAACATCGTGTACTGCGCGGGCGCGACAGCGGACGGCTCGAACACGTACAACGTCGTCGACGTGCGGCTCGCGCCCGGCGTGGCGGTGCCGGACATCTCGCTCGAACGGAACGTGTACACCACCTCCTCGTGCGGTCTGTGCGGCAAGGCGAGCCTCGACGCCGTGCGGACCACCGCCCGTTGGCCGATCGCCGACACTCCCCCGGTCCGGGTGGCTCCCGGCCTGCTGGCCGCCCTTCCCGACCGGCTGCGAGCCGCGCAGCGGGTGTTCGACCGCACCGGGGGGCTGCATGCCGCGGGGCTGTTCTCGGCGGAGGGGGAGCTGCTGGATCTGCGGGAGGACGTGGGCCGTCACAACGCGGTCGACAAACTGGTCGGCCGTGCGCTGCGCTCCGGTGCGCTGCCGCTGTCCCGGGCCGTCCTGCTGGTCTCCGGCCGCGCTTCCTTCGAGCTGGCGCAGAAGGCGGTCATGGCCGGCATCCCGGTGCTGGCCGCGGTCTCCGCGCCCTCCTCCCTCGCTGTGGACCTGGCGGCGGAGACCGGCCTCACGCTGGTCGGTTTCCTGCGCGGCAACTCCATGAACGTGTACGCCGGCGAGCAGCGCATCGCCCTGGGGGCACGAGGAGGTCGCCCGGAGTGAACCGTCGCCGCCCCCGCCGCGTCGCGATGTTCAGCGTGCACACTTCGCCCCTGCACCAGCCGGGCAACGGCGACGCGGGCGGCATGAACGTCTACATCGTCGAACTCGCCAAGTGCCTCGCCGCGATCGGCATCGAGGTGGAGATCTTCACCCGGGCGACCTCGGCGGCGCTGCCGCCCACCGTCGAGCTCGCGCCCGGTGTGCTGGCGCGGCATGTGGTCGCCGGCCCCTACGAGGGCCTGGCCAAGGAGGAGTTGCCGGCGCGGCTGTGCGAGTTCACGCACGGAGTGACGCGCATCTGGGCCGGGCAGCGCGCCGGGTACTACGACGTCGTGCACTCGCACTACTGGCTGTCCGGGCAGGCCGGCCGGCTCACCGCCGAACGCTGGCGCGTGCCGCTCGTGCACGCCATGCACACCATGGCCCTGGTCAAGAACGCGTCACTCGCCGAGGGCGACACGCCCGAACCCGAGTCCCGTGTGCTCGGGGAGGCCCGGGTCGTCCGGGGCGCCCACCGGCTGATCGCCAACACGGCGAAGGAGGCGGACGAGTTGTGCCGCCACTACGACGCCGAACCCGGCAGGGTCGCCGTCGTGCACCCCGGCGTGAACCTGAACCGCTTCCGGCCCGATCCTCGCGGGGTCGAGGCCGGCCGGGCCGCAGCCCGGGCCAGGCTCGGGCTGCCGCCGGGGGCACTGATCCCGCTCTTCGCCGGCCGCATCCAGCCCCTCAAGGCTCCGGACATCCTGCTGCGTGCGGTGGCCCGGCTGCTGGTGGAGCGGCCGCGGCTGCGGGAGCGGCTCGTCGTGCCGGTCGTGGGCGGGCCGAGCGGCAGTGGCCTGGCCAGGCCGGAGGAGTTGCACAAGCTCGCCGCCCAGCTCGGTATCGGGGACGTGGTGCTGTTCCGTCCGCCGGTGGGTCAGGCGGCGCTCGCGGACTGGTACCGGGCGGCGACCGTGCTGGTCATGCCGTCCTACAGCGAGTCCTTCGGTCTGGTGGCCGCCGAGGCGCAGGCCTGCGGCACGCCGGTGATCGCGGCCGCGGTCGGCGGTCTGCCGGTGGCAGTTCGGGACGGCGTGAGCGGCGTCCTGGTGCCGGGGCACAGGCCGGCGGACTACGCGCGGGCGCTGCGCCGCTTCGCCGACGACCCGGCGCTGTCGGCCCGGATGGGCGCGGCCGCCGCCCGGCACGCCGCGTCGTTCGGCTGGGACATGTCCGCCGCGGCCACGGCGGACGTGTACGCGGCGGCGATGCGCGAGCGGGCCTGACGGGCCGGGTCCGGTCAGTCGGCGTGGCTGACCGGACCCGGCCCGTCGTCCCGAGGGTGACCGACCGGCAGTCCGGTCAGTGCGCCGCCTCCAGCCGGACCACGATGGACTTGGACGTCGGCGTGTTGCTGACCTCCGCGGTGGAGTCCAGCGGTACGAGGACGTTGGTCTCGGGGAAGTAGGCGGCGCAGCAGCCGCGCGGGGTCGGGTAGGCGACCGTCCGGAAGGCCGGTGCCCGGCGCTCGACCCCGTCGGAGAACTCGCTGACGATGTCGACCGGATCGCCCTCGGTCAGGCCGTGCGCGGCGAGGTCGTCCGGGTGGACGAAGAGCACCCTGCGGCCCTGGTGGATGCCCCGGTAGCGGTCGTCCAGGCCGTAGATGGTGGTGTTGTACTGGTCGTGAGAGCGGAGGGTCTGCAGGAGCAGCCGCCCCTGCGGGACGCGCAGCACATCGAGTTGATTGACGGTGAAGTTGGCCAGTCCGGTCCGGGTGGGGAAGCGCCTCTCGTCGCGGGGCGGGTGGGGCAGGGCGAAGCCGCCCGGCCGGCGCACCCGGGCGTTGAAGTCCTCGAAGCCGGGGACCACCCGGGCGATCCTGTCCCGGATGCGGTCGTAGTCCGCCTCGAAGTCGGCCCAGGGCACCTGTGGACCGCCGCTCCCGAGCGCCGCGCTCGCCATCCGGCAGATGATCGCGACCTCGCTCAGCAAGGCGTCGGAGGCGGGCGTCAGCCGGCCACGTGAGAGGTGCACCATGCCCATGGAGTCCTCCACCGTCACTCGTTGCTCCCCGGCGGGCCGCCGGTCGGCCTCGGTGCGGCCCAGGCAGGGCAGGATGAGGGCCTGGCGGCCGGTCACCGCGTGGGACCGGTTGAGCTTGGTGGAGATCTGCACCGTGAGCTCACAGTTGCGCAGAGCCCGCTCGGTGAGTGCGGTGTCCGGGGCGGCGGAGACGAAGTTGCCGCCGAGCGCGACGAAGACCCGCACCTGTCCGTCCCGCATGGCGCGGATGGTCTCCACCGCGTCGTGGCCGTGGTGGCGCGGCGGCACGAAGCCGAACTCCGCGCCGAGCGCGTCGAGGAAGGCGGCGTCCGGTTTCTCGTGGATGCCCATGGTCCGGTCGCCCTGGACGTTGGAGTGTCCGCGCACGGGGCACAGGCCGGCGCCGGGGCGGCCGATGTTGCCCTGCAACAACAGGAAGTTCACGACCTCGCGGATGGTCGGCACCGAGTGGCGGTGCTGGGTGAGGCCCATGGCCCAGCACACGACGATCTTCCGGGCGGACAGGACCTCCTGGAACGCCTCCCGGATCTCCCGCTCCGGCAGGCCGGTCGCCTCCAGGACGTCGTCCCAGGAAATCTTGCGGGCCTGGTCGGCGAACTCCTCGAAACCGTGGGTGTGCGCGGCGATGAAGTCATGGGCGAGGACCGTGCCGGGAGCGTCGTCCTCCGCCTCCAGGAGCATGCGGTTGAAGGCCTGGAAGAGGGCCTGGTCGCCACCGAGCCTGATCTGCAGGAAGAGGTCGGAGAGTTGGGTTCCGGCGCCCAGCACTCCGGAGGGCCGCTGGGGGTTCTTGAAGCGCGACAGGCCCGCTTCGGGGAGGGGGTTGACCGAGATGACCCGGGCCCCCCGTTCCTTGGCGGTCTCGAGCGCCGAGAGCATCCGGGGGTGATTGGTGCCCGGGTTCTGCCCGACGACGAGGATCAGGTCGGCCTCGTACAGGTCCTCCAGCCGGACGCTGCCCTTGCCGATGCCGATGGTCTCGGTCAGGGCGGAGCCGCTCGACTCGTGGCACATGTTGGAGCAGTCCGGCAGGTTGTTGGTGCCGAGGAGCCGGACGAACAGCTGGTAGAGGAAGGCGGCCTCGTTGCTCGCCCGGCCCGAGGTGTAGAAAGCGGCCTGGTCCGGTGAGTCGAGCGCGCCCAGTTCCCGGGCGATGACCGCGAACGCCTCGTCCCAGGAGATCGGCCGGTAGCGGTCGCCGCCCGCCGGCCGGTACACGGGGTGGGTGAGGCGGCCCTGCTGGCCGAGCCAGTAGTCGCTGCGTCCGGCCAGCTCCGACAGGGTGTGCTCGGCGAGGAAGCCGGGGCCGACCCGGCGCAGGGTCGCCTCCTCGGCCACCGCCTTGGCGCCGTTCTCGCAGAACTCTGCACGGTGCCGGTGCTCGGGCTCGGGCCAGGCGCAGCCCGGGCAGTCGAATCCCGTCTTCTGGTTGACGCTCAGCAGGGTCAACAGACTGCGGCGGACGCCCATCTGCGCGTGGGCGTGGCGCAGCGAGGAGGTGACCGCGGGGAGGCCCGCGGCGTGGTCCTTCGGCGGGCCCACCCGCAGCCGGGAGTCACCGGGGTCCTCGGCAGGTGCCTTGCGGGTCATCGCCTAGCTCTCCGCGAGGTTCGAGCGGGTGCCGAGGCGGTCCTGGACCCAGTCGTGGAACTCGCCGATGTGGTGCTCGCTGGGCACCAGGACGCCGCCCTTGGCGTACAGCCGGGAGCTCATCGCGGGCTGGCAGCGCTCACAGGCGTCGAAGTCCTGCCGGTTGACGCGGTCGAACAGCTCCACCGACCGGCTGACGTCCCGGCCGCTCGCCACCACGCCCTTCAGGTACAGCCAGTCGCACTCCACGATCGTGCGATCGACGGCCACCGGGAACATCCGGTGGAAGATCACGTGGTCGGGGACCAGGTTGATGAACACCTGCGGGCGCACCGTGATCGCGTAGTACCGGCGGTCCTGCTCCTCGGAGACCGTGGGGATACGGTCCAGGCCCTCCGAGCCGTCCACGGTGAAGCCCTGGACGTCCGAGCCGAACTCGGCGCCGTGTCCCACGTAGTACTGCGCCGCGAACCCGTCGGCGAACTCCGGCAGCACCTCGGTCAGCTCGGGGTGGATGGTCGCGCAGTGGTAGCACTCCATGAAGTTCTCGATGATGAGCTTCCAGTTGGCCTTGACGTCGTAGACGATCCGCCGGCCGACCTCCAGGCTCTCGACGTCGTACCGCTCGATGGACTCCGCGTCGCCCAGACGCGCGACCACGTCCGCGATCACCGACTGTTCGAACGGAGGCGGGTTCTCGGCCAGGCACACCCACACATAGCCCAGCCACTCGCGTACCGCCACGCTCGCCAGGCCGTACTCGGTCCGGCCGACGTCCGGCATCTTCGTCAGGTTCGGTGCCGCGACGAGTTTGCCGTTGAGGTCGTACGTCCAGGCGTGGTACGGGCACTGGAAGGCCCGCTTCACCTCCCCGGACTCCTGCGTGCACAGCTTGGCGCCCCGGTGCCGGCACACGTTGAAGAAGGCCCGGACGGAGCCGTCCCGCGACCGGGTCAGCAGGACGCTCTCCCGCCCGACGTCCACGGTCCGGAAGGCGCCCGGCTTCGACAGTTCCGACGATCGTGCCGCGCAGAACCACATGGATTCAAAGATGTGTTCCTGCTCCAGGCGGAAGATCTCCGGGTCCGTGTAGTGGTCACCGGGGAGGGTCGCGATCAGGCTCTCCGGCAGGCCGGTCGTAGTCATGGTTCACCTCGGAGTGAAGCGCCTCGGGCGGGCGAGTGGTTGCCTCATGTGCAACGAGCTTCTTGCTACGCAACTCACGGTGCAGTCCGGCCGAAGCACTGTCAAGCCCTTGACCACAGACCGTCGCAGCCTGGACCATGTTGCGTATCAATCAGGCTGTTGCGTAATACGCACCTCTCTGGGAGGGCTCCATGTCACTTGGACCCACAACCGGCCGCGAGTTCGTCCTCACCCTGTCGTGCCCCGACCGCTCGGGCCTCGTCCACGCCGTCACCGGCTTCCTGGTCCGGCACTCCGGGAACATCCAGGAAAGCCAGCAGTTCGACGACCGGCTGCAGGACCGCTTCTTCATGCGGGTGCACTTCGACGTCTCGGACCCGGGCACGTCGCTGGAGGACCTGAAGTCCGGCTTCGCCCAGGTCGCGGAGGCGTACCGGATCTCCTGGCAGCTGTACGAGGCGTCGACGCCGACGCGCACGCTGATCATGGTGTCGAAGTTCGGGCACTGCCTCAACGACCTGCTCTTCCGCTGGCGCACCGGCGCGCTGAACATCGAGGTGCCGGCGATCGTGTCCAACCACCGGGACTTCGAGCCGCTCGCCGAGAGCTACGGGATCCCCTTCCACCACGTGCCCGTCACCCGGGAGACGAAGCCCGAGGCGGAGGCGCGGCTGCTGGAGCTCGTCGACGAGCTGGACATCGACCTGGTGGTCCTCGCCCGCTACATGCAGATCCTGTCGAACGACCTGTGCAAGCAGCTCGAGGGCCGGGCGATCAACATCCACCACTCGTTCCTGCCGAGCTTCAAGGGAGCCCGCCCCTACGTCCAGGCGTACGACCGCGGCGTCAAGCTCGTCGGAGCGACGGCCCACTACGTCACCCCGGACCTCGACGAGGGACCCATCATCGAGCAGGACGTCATCCGTGTGAACCACTCACAGGGGCCCGACAGCATGGTCGCCCTGGGGCGCGACGTCGAGGCTCAGGTCCTGGCGCGGGCGGTGGAATGGCACAGTCAGAGCCGCATCATGGTCAACGGCAACCGTACAGTCGTCTTCCGCTGAGGAAAAATGACCTCCACCCCTCACACCTGTTGACTATTTCGCCTAGGGTTTCGCCATGAGCAACTTCGGCGCTGAGTCCGCAGGCGCTCCCAGTGGCGGAGTGCAGTCCGTCGACCGTGCTGTCGCCGTGCTGGAGATCCTCGCCCAGCACGGCGAGGCGGGCGTGAGTGAGGTGGCCGCGGCGATCGACGTCCACAAGTCCACCGCTTTCCGTCTGCTCGGCGCGCTGGAAGCGCATGGGATGGTCGAGCAGGAGAGCGAACGCGGAAAGTACCGTCTCGGCTTCGGCGTCGTGCGCTTGGCCGGCGCCGTGACGGGCCGCATCGCCGTCACCAGGTACGGGCGCGGAATCTGCGAGCGTCTCGTCGACGATGTCGGCGAGACGCTGAACATCGCCGTGCTCGAGTCCCCCCACGCGATCAACCTCTACCAGGTGCGCGGCACATCGGCCATCGCCGCGCAGAACTGGGTGGGACGGCTGACGCCGCTGCACTGCACGTCGAGCGGCAAGATCCTCCTGGCCCATCTCGACCGCGAGGACCGCGACGCACTCCTCGCCGAGGCCGGCCTCCCCCGTCTGACACCGCGCACGGTGACCTCCAGGAGGAAACTGGAGGCGGACCTGTCCGAAGCCCGTGAGCAGGGCTATGCCATCACGGTGGAGGAGTACGAGGAGGGCCTCAACGCCCTGTCCGCACCCGTGCGTTCGGAAGACGGCAAGGTCATCGCCGCCCTCAGCGCGTCGGGGCCGGCGTTCCGGCTGACCGACGACCGGTTGCGCGAACTCGCGCCACTGCTGGTCGCGGGAGCGGACGAGCTCAGCCGCCGTCTCGGCTACGCGGGCTGAGGCCCGGGAGGCCGACGCGGCCGCTGACCGGTACAGGCTCCTCATGACAAGCGGCGGTCGGTGATCCGGTGTCCGGA
>NZ_JBHVCP010000035.1:0-84829 GCF_042803315.1 Streptomyces sp. NPDC057424 | reverse complement strand
GACCGGTGGGGCGGGGCCCTGCTGGTGTTCTCCGGGCCCCGGCTACTCCGGCGGCGTCTGCGGAGCGGGCTCCGCGCTCACCGCCGTGGCCCCGCGCGGCCGCACGGAATGCCGGAGCGCCGCCTTCTGCGAGGACGACCGCAGATACCCGGCGACCGTGTTGGTCACCGCCACCAGCGGCACGGCGACCACCGCACCCCCGATCCCGGCCACCATCCCGCCCGCCGCGACCGACAGCACCACCGCCAGCGGATGCACCCGCACGGCCCGTCCCAGGATGAACGGCTGCAGGATGTGTCCCTCGATCTGCTGCACCGCGAGCACCACCGCCAGCGTCATGACGGCCGTGAACACCCCCTGGGTGACCAGCGCGACGACCACGGCCAGCGCCCCGGACACCACCGCACCCACCAGCGGGATGAACGCGAACAGGAAGATGAACACCGCCAGCGGCACGGCCATCGGCACATCGAGGAAGTAGATCCCCAGCCCGATGAAGATCGCGTCGATCAGCGCGACGATCACCGTGCCCCGCACGTACGCCGTCAGCGTCCGCCACGCCGCCGGACCGGCCCCGGCCACCCCCGGCCGCGCCGCCGCCGGCACGAGCCTCAGCGTCCACTCCCAGATCCGCTTGCCGTCGTAGAGCAGGAACAGCGTCGAGAAGACCGCCAGCAGGATCCCGGCGAGCGCCTCGACGACGACCGTCACGCCCTCCAGCCCCGCCGAGGTGATCTGGTCGGTGTTCGCCCCGACCGCCTCGCGCAGATTCGTGGCGATCTCGTTGATCTGCTTGTCGGTGACGTGGAAGGGGCTGTTCAGCAGCCAGTTCCGCAACTCGTCGATGCCGTCCTGGATCTGGCCCGAGAGGTCGTCGATGTTCTCCATGACCTGCCAGGTCACGAACCAGCCGATGAGGCCGATGACGACGAATCCGAGGATCGCCGTCAGCGCGGTCGCGGGCCCGCGCGGCACGCCGTGGCGCCGCAGCCGCGCCACCGTCGGCTGCAGCATCGCCGTGATGAGCAGCGCGATGACGAAGGAGAGCACCACGAGCTGGACGGCGCTGATGACCCGCATCAGCACCCACAGGGTGCCCGCGAGGACGAGGAGCCGCCAGCCGGCCTCGGCGGCGACCCGTACCCCCCACGGCACGGCGAGCGCGGGATCGGGGCGGGCGGCGACGTCGGGCGCGTAGTCCGGGGGCGGCGGCACGTGTTCGTCGGCGAACGTCAGGGACTCGGGGCCGTCCTGCTCCCGTTCGGCCTCGGCGCGGCGTTCGTTGTACCGCTCGCTCATCTCCGTCAGCCCGGCACCGAGCCGGCCGAGCCACCCTGGCACTCGCGACATGATCCGTCCTTTTCCCCCGTCTTGGCGCACCACTCCCCCGGGGAGCCGTCCGTCCGACCGTACATGGCGCGAGCCCCGCACCGGATGACGGTGCGGGGCTCGCGCGAAGGGCGGGATCGGCCGTGGGCCGGCCGGCTCAGTACCAGTTGTTGGCCTGCCAGAACGACCAGGCCTCACAGGGGCTGCCGTAGCGTTCGTTCATGTAGTTCAGGCCCCACTTGATCTGGGTGGCCGGGTTGGTCCGCCAGTCGGCGCCGGCGGACGACATCTTGGAACCGGGCAGCGCCTGGAACATGCCGTAGGCCCCGGAGGAGGGGTTGACCGCCTTGTAGTTCCAGTCGGACTCGTGGTCCACGATGTTGCTGAAGCACTGGAACTGACCCGACGGCACCATCTGCCGTGCCATGGCCTGGAGCTGGGCGATGCTGTAGGAGGTCGCGACGGGGAAGTCGGAGACGTCCTTGGAGCGGCTGGCGGCTGCCTTGGCCTCCGCGCGCTCCTTGGCTTCCTTGGCCGCCTTCTCGGCCGCCTCCTTGGCGGCCTCCTTCTTGGCGATGGCCGTCTCGGCGGCGGCCTTGCGGGCGGCCGCCTCGGCGTCCTTCTTCGCGCTCGCGTCCGCCTGGATGGCCTGCACGTCGGCCTGCTGCGTCAGAGACGCGGTCTGCACCTGGGCCTGCTGGCCCGCGGGGATGTCCGCGAGCAGGGTCGCGCCGCTTGCCGTCGCTTCGGCGTCGTTGTTCTGCGCGGTGCTGCCCGAGGCAACGCCGACAACGCTTCCGACAGCGGTGACCGCCGTGGCCGAGGCCACTGCGAATCCCCGGACCGAGATCCGGCTCACACGGTTTTCCTTCCAGCATCGCCCGCTTCGGTGACCCTCGCGGACGCAATCGTGCCCCTGGCACTGGCCTCCCCAACTGCGGGGTCACGGGAGGCGCGGGCCCGGTGGGCAACTCCCCCGAGGGGAGCGCCGCGTGTTGCTCGGGCGGCATACGACATCGCTATGCAGTTGGTGCTGTTGCTTTGTGGTGCCGTACCGCTGGGGGTACAGGTGTGTCGTATGCGGGGCCTGACAGGACTGAGACTCTGCCGTAACCCGACAGGGCAAGGCAATTCCGAGTTGCGTGTGAAAGCTCACATCTCGTTTGACGCAGGAAATTCCACGGAACGGCCACACGCGAAGGCGCCGCCCGGCTAGGCTCTTGGCCTTTTCCGGACGGCGCCAACTATCGTGTAACCGCTTTTACTTGGTCGAGACAGTCAGATCTGACCGTCTTCGAGCATTTCGGTCACAAGGGCGGCGATCTGGGACCTCTCGGACCGCGTGAGGGTCACGTGCGCGAAGAGAGGATGCCCCTTCAGCTTCTCGACGACGGCGACGACACCGTCGTACCGGCCGACCCTGAGGTTGTCCCGCTGGGCCACGTCATGGGTGAGAACCACCCGCGAATTGGCCCCGATCCGGGACAGAACGGTAAGAAGTACGTTCCGTTCCAGCGACTGCGCTTCGTCCACGATCACGAACGCGTCGTGCAGCGAGCGTCCTCGGATGTGGGTGAGCGGCAGAACCTCCAGCATCCCGCGCGCGGTGACCTCCTCGATGACCTCCCGGCTGGTGACCGCCGACAGCGTGTCGAACACGGCCTGCGCCCAGGGGCTCATCTTCTCGGCCTCGGAGCCCGGCAGATAGCCCAGCTCCTGCCCGCCCACCGCGTACAGCGGACGGAAGACCATCACCTTCTGGTGCTGACGGCGCTCCAGGACCGCCTCCAGACCGGCGCACAGCGCCAGCGCCGACTTGCCGGTGCCGGCCCGGCCGCCCATCGACACGATCCCCACGTCCGAGTCGAGCAGCAGGTCGAGCGCGATCCGCTGCTCGGCGCTGCGGCCCTTGATGCCGAACGCCTCACGATCCCCCCGTACGACACGGATGTTGCCCTCGGGCGTGACCCGCCCGAGGGCCTTGCCGCGCTCCGACTGGATCATCAGGCCCGTGTGCACCGGCAGGTCGGCGACCTCGGGGACGTAGACCTGCCCCTCCTCGAAGAGGATGTCCACCTGCTCGCCGGGCAGGGTCAGTTCGGACATACCGGTCCAGCCGGAGGAGTCCGTGATGGCGAGCTCCGCGCGGTACTCCTCGGCGAGGAGCCCGACGGAGGACGCCTTGATCCTGAGCGGGAGGTCCTTCGACACGACGGTGACGTCGAACCCCTCGGCCTGCAGGTTGCGGGCGACCGCGAGGATGCGGGAGTCGTTGTCCCCCAGGCGGTAGCCGC
Source organism: Streptomyces sp. NPDC057424 (assembly GCF_042803315.1). Classification (NCBI taxonomy): domain Bacteria; kingdom Bacillati; phylum Actinomycetota; class Actinomycetes; order Kitasatosporales; family Streptomycetaceae; genus Streptomyces; species Streptomyces sp. NPDC057424. The sequence goes on along the minus strand of NZ_JBHVCP010000035.1, from coordinate 81,206 downwards.
TGGGCAGCACGCTGGGGTCCGAGTGGTTGAGCTCGACACGGACGGTCCCGCCCAGATCCCCGATCGGGATGGGGGCGTCGAGGCGGCCGTGCCGGACCCGGAACTCGTCGAGCAGGCGCAGGGCCTGCCGGGCGAAGTAGCCGAGTTCGGGATGGTGCCTCTTGGCCTCCAGCTCCGTGACCACGACGATGGGGAGCACGACCTCGTGCTCGTCGAAGCGGTTCAGGGCGTTCGGGTCGGCCAGCAGGACGCTGGTGTCGAGAACATAGGTGCGCCGGTCGGGCTTGTGGCGCTTTGTGCTGGTCACCACGGAAGGACGTACCCCCTCGGATGAGGTCGGGGAGCGACGGAGCGGAAGCTGGGCCGGGAGGGGTGGGAAAAATCCCGACCGGTCGTCGGCCGCCCTGCGCGGGCCGAGAACCGGCCCTCCCGCCTCTTCGTCCGTGCTGTGACCGCACGATCAGGCTGGTGCAAAGGGCCTCCCGGGCGGACGGCCCCGTGCCGTCCGCTGAGATCCGACACCCGTGGTTCGGGCGTCGACCTGTCTGGGTTATGCCCTCGAACGAGCGTCGCCATGCCACGGCATATGACGGCGAGCCGGTGAACTCCGTGTTACGTGCGTCTTCAGCGGGGTACCGGGAGGTGTTGCGACGTGGGACGTCCCGCGTCCGCGGTGTCCGGAGACGGGGTGTTTCAGCCGCCGTAGCGCCGGTGACGGGCCGCGTAGTCGCGCATGGCGCGCAGGAAGTCGACCTTGCGGAACGCCGGCCAGAACACGTCACAGAAGTAGTACTCGGAGTGCGCGGTCTGCCAGAGCATGAATCCGGACAGCCGCTGCTCGCCGCTGGTACGGATCACCAGGTCGGGGTCGGGCTGGTCGCTCGTGTAGAGGTGACGCCCGATCATGTCGGTGTCTACGGCCTCGGCGAGCGCCTCCATCGAGGTGCCCTTGTCCTGGGCGTCGAGCAGCATCGACCGCACGGCGTCGGCGATCTCCTGGCGCCCGCCGTAGCCGATGGCGACGTTGACCACTATCCCGTCGACGTGCGCGGTCGTCTCCTCTGCTTCCTTGAGGACCGTCTGCATCCCGGAGGGCAGCAGGTCGGGCGTGCCGACGTGGTGCACGCGCCAGCGGCCGTCGGAGGCCAGGGTGTGGACGACGTCCTCGATGATGCCGAGCAGCGGGCCGAGTTCCTCCTGGGGCCGGTCGAAGTTGTCCGTGGACAGCAGCCAGAGGGTGACGACCTCGACATCGGTCTCGGTGCACCAGCCGAGGAACTCCTCGATCTTCCCGGCACCGGCCCGATGGCCGTCGACGGTGCTGGAACCGGCGGCCTTCGCCCAGCGCCGGTTGCCGTCCATGATGACGCCGATGTGCTTGGGCACCTGAGCGTGGTCCAGGTGGCCTTCCACCCGGCGTGCGTACAGCCTGACCAGCAGGCCGCGCAACTTGTCGCGCAGGTTCACGTGATCGTCAGCCCCTCCGTGCGGATCGGACAGGCCGCTGCGTGCGGCCCGGTCGTGGCCGCGGGCGGTCCCTGCCCGGATGGCAGTCCCCGGAGGCGAAGCCTACCCCCGCCACGGCCGTGGGCCGCCAACCGGGACGGAAGGAACGGTTCCGGCCGGTGGTTCGAGCCGCGCGGCGGACCAAGAAAAAACGGGCCGGTCCGTGGGGGGGAGACGGACCGGCCCGAGGGGGGGTTTCCACCATAACCCTTCGTGAGTGATGCTGCGCGCATCGGCGTGCCACAACTACTCTCCGGAGCCGTCCGGCGACGCGGCGATGCCCGCGGAGGCCCTCGTTCAGGGCTCACTTCTGGCCGGAACATGGCGCATACGCTGGGAAACCGGGCGCCCGGGGGCAGGATCCGGAGGATTTTCCGCGCCTTGGGGGCCGCTCGGGTGACTTGTCCTGGCATCCCCCCGACGGGTGACCCGGCTACGAACGCCCGCTTGACCCGGAGTCGACTGCGGACCGTCTCCGATTCACCGCTTTGCCGCCTCGACATCGCCGCCGCGCCGGCCCGGCGGTAAGGCCTGGCACCGCGCAGCCCCCTCCACTGCGCGGTACCGCCCGCGCAGCTTTGCTCACGCGAATCGCCTCCCCCGAAGTTACGCGAGCGGCAGCGTGGAGGCGAGCCGCAGACGATAACGATGTGAAAACCCTCGTCGGAAGATGCGCAAGTGCAGTGAGCGAAAGGAGTGAATCGCGAGCCGGGCGGGTCGGCTCGGCGTTCAGGGGTCCTTGCACGCTGAGCGTCCGATCAGGTCGCGTGGTCTGGTGTCTGCATCGCAGGGCGCGCCGGACGCTCAGCGTGCAAGGACTCCCTTGGGCCGGGTTCCGTCCATGTTCAGGCCGGGCTCTGTCCTCATTGCCGTCTAGTGCCGCGGTAGGCAACGTTCGCCCGTCGAGGAGCGGCGTCCGGTGCGTGCTCTCGGCGTGCCGGCCGGAAGTCCTCGTACTGGTTGCACTCGGGCTTTCGGCCGGTGCGGCGAGTGGGGGTCCCCCTGCTCGAAGAGCTTGGGGGAGCGTGCCGGGCGTCGCGACGGGGCGAACGTTGCCTGTCGCGGCACTAGCTTCGCCATATGACGAGGACCGTGAAGATCACGTGGGACGCGGTGAGCGCACGCCGGGCGGAGCGGCAGTTCCTGGCCAGGCCGGCCGGGACCGGCACCCCGGCCGCCGAGGTGGTCGGCGCGATGCTGGGCGCGCACGCACAGGTGCTCTCCGCCGCCGAGCTGTCGGTGGGGATGCGGGCGGACGGGCTGACACGAGCGGACGTACGGACCGCCCTGTGGGAAGAGCGGTCCCTGATCAAGACGTACGGCCCACGCGGCACGGTGCATCTTCTCCCGGCCCGTGAACTCCCCCTCTTCTCGGCGGCGCTGACCGCGGTGCCGGCCGGGCCGAGTCCGTTCCCGCCCGGTGTACGGCTCACCGAGGAGCAGGCCGGCGAGGTCGTCACGGCGATCGGCGACGCGCTCGACGGCAGGTGCCTGACCCTCGACGAACTGTCCGAGGAGGTCGTCGCCCGCACGGGCCCCTGGGCCGGCGACCGCGTGATGCCGGCGTTCCAGGACCTGTGGCCGCGCTGGCGCCAGGTGATGCACCGGGCCGGCTGGGCGGGCATGCTGTGCTTCGGCCCGAACCGCGGCCGCAAGGCGACGTACACGCGCCCGGTGCGGGGGGAACGGGGGGCGCATGCGGAGGACGACGCGCCGGCCGCGTTCGTCCATCGGTATCTGCACGCGTACGGTCCGGCCACCCCGCAGCACTTCGCGCGCTGGCTGGCGGCGCCGCCCGGCTGGGCCACGGCCCTGTTCGGCGAACTGGCCGCGGCGGGCCGTATCGAGGAGGTCGACTTCGAGGGGACACCGGCGTGGGTGGGGGCGGGTGACACCGGCTTCCCGAGCGGCCCTGGGCGGGGTGTGTGGCTGCTCCCCTACTTCGACGCGTACGTCGTCGCCGCGCAGCCCCGCGAACGGCTGTTCCCCGGGACGGCGTACCGGCGCGCCCTCGGCGCCGGCCAGGCGGGCAACTACCCGGTGCTGCTGGTCGACGGTGTCGTGGCGGGGGTGTGGCACCAGCGACGCCGGGGCCGTCGCACGACCGTCACGGTCGAGCCGCTTCGCCGGCTGACGGCCCGGCAGCAACGGGAGCTGGGCGAGCAGGTGGAGCGGGTGGGGGAGGTGCTGGAGGCGACGCCGGAGCTGGTGGTGGGAGAGGTGACGGTGGGTCCACACGCCTGATCATGCGCTCGGTGCGGCCGATCGCCGGCCGGGCCGGCCGCTCGACCACGGGCAGCGGCATGCGCTGGGCGATCTGCCGTGTGCGTCAGTCCGGCTTGCGCGCGTCGACGAGGTGGCGGGTGCTGTGGGCGACGAAGGGGCCCTCGGCACGGATGCGCTCGTGCAGCTCCCGGAGCCGCGGCTCGTACGCCTCGACGGTGAAGCCGGGGACCATCCAGACCACCTTGCGCAGGAAGTGCACCACCGCGCCGACGTCGTGGAACTCCATGCGCAGCCGCTCCGCCCGCAGGCCGACCACGTCGAGCCCGGCGGCCTCGGCGCCGGCACGCTCACGGTCGGGATGGCGGGCGCCGCGCACGTCGTCCGGCTGGGGCCCGAGGAAGTACTCGACGAGTTCGAAGACGCTGCCCGGGCCGACGTGCTGGGCGAAGTACGTCCCGCCGGGCTGGAGGACGCGGGCGATCTCGTCCCAGTGCGGGCGGACGGGGTGGCGGCTGACGACCAGGTCGAAGGCACCGTCGGCGAAAGGCAGCGGGTCGCCCTCGGCAGCGGCGACGACGGCGACGCCGTGCGGGCGCAGGAGGGTGGTCGCCCTGGCGACGTTGGGGGGCCAGCCTTCGGTGGCGACGGTGAGGAGGGGCGGCTTCGGGACGGGAGCCTTGGCGGCTTCGCCCGTGGCATCGGCGGTGGGCTCGGCCGTGCTCTCGGTGGGGGCCTCGCCGGCGACCCTGGCGAGGGCGAAGTCCAGCACCTCTCCTCCCCCGGTCTGGACATCGAGCACGGCACTCGCCCGGCCCAGCCGCTCGGCCATCGACACGGCGTATCCCCAGGAGGGGCGTGCTTCCGTCGCCCGCCCTTCGAACCAGGAGAAGTCCCAGCCGTCCGTGGGGACACAGGCACCTTCGGCGAGGAGGGCTTCGAAGGTGGTGGGGTGTGAGGGGTGGAGTTCCTGCGGCTCTGCCATGGTGGGAATGGTGGCAGGGGGCCGGGTGGGGACGCTCGGCATTTATGTGTCAGAGGTGGGGGCAGTGCGGCGGCGTGGCCGGTGGACCGGGGCGTGCGTCGGCAGCCGGGCGAGAGCGTGGACGTCGCCGTGCGCGATGGCGGTGCCGGCGAGTTGCCCAAGCGGGCCGACGGCCTGCTGACTTCGGCTGCGCCCCGCAGCGGCAACCCGCCCCCGCGCGGGGGCGTCATGCGGTGCTTCTCACGTCATGCGGTGCTTCTCACGTCATGCAGTGCTTCTCATGTCATGCGGTGCTTCTCATGTCATGCGGTGCTTCTCACAGGAGGGCGAACACGACGTGCTCGTCCTCGCCGCGCCGTACCGTGCCGGTCCGCTGGAAGCCGTGCTTCTCGAGGAGACGCACCGAACTGGTGTTCCCGATGGCGGGGTCGGCGTACAGAGGCCGGTTCCGCTCCCGCTCCAGGAAGAGAGCCAGGGCCCGGCTGCCGATGCCACGGCCCCAGTACGGGCGTCCGAGCCAGTATCCGAGGAAGCGGCGGTCCCCGTCCCACCAGGCGACCACGCTGCCGGCGACTTCACCGTCGACGGTCATGGCCTGCACGAAAACGGTGTCGTCCCCGAGAACCTTGGTCTTCCAGTGCCGCAGGAACGCGTCGCGCGGCCGAGGCGTTAACCCCGACCGCCGTACGGCTTCCGGATCATGCTCGTATGCCAGGAGGAACTCCAAGTCGTCCTCCACGACGTCTCGCAGGCGTACGTCCGCGTCGTCCTGGCTCATACCCGCAGTGTGGCAGCCACCACTGACAACGGGCCCTCAGGGCACCAGGGGACGCACGTCCTCCGCCGCGAACCGCACGAACCCCTCCGGGTCGGGCTCGTCCGCCGTCGGCTGCAGGACGACGCGGTCGGCCCCGGCCTCGACCAGCCGATCCACGGCCTTCGCGACGGCTCCGGCGTCTCCGGCGACCCCGAGGTCCGGTACGGAGTCGAGCCCCTCGGCGACGAGTTCCGCGCGCAGCCGGGCGGCGGCGTCGGGTCCCGTGGCGGTGAGCAGGTAGACGACGACGGGGTGGTGCCCGGCCCCACGGCCGGCCGCTGCCCGCCCCTCCTCGACGAGCTGCCGTGCCTTGCGCACGCCCTCGGCGTTGGTGGCGGCGGTGAGGATGGTGCCGTCGGCGGCCTCGCCGGTGAGCCGCAGCGACCGCGGCCCGGTGGCCCCGGCCAGGACCCCGCTGTGCGGACCCTCCGGAGGCCAGTCGAGAGCGACGTCGTCGAGCGTGACGTACCGCCCGTCGACCGTGACCCGCTCGCCGCCCAACAGGGCCCGCAGCGCGAGGAGATGCTCCCGCAGCAGGGTGACAGGCGACTCGACCCGGGCCCCGACCTGCCCCATCCAGTCCTGCACGCCATGCCCCACACCGAGGATCGCCCGCCCCGGGAACATCCGGTGCAGGGAGGCGGCCTCCATGGCGGTGACGGCAACGTTCCGCAAGGGCACGGGCAACAGCCCGACCCCGATCCGCACCCGCTCGGTCCACGCGAGGGCAGCGGCGGCGGTGGAGATACCGCCTTCACTGAAACAGTCTTCCCAGAGCCAGAGCTCTTCGAGGCCGGCCTCATCGGCGACTTGGGCTACAGATCGGAGTCGTTCGGGGGGCAGTTGGGGGCGGAAGACTGCGCCTAGGGGGGTCATGGAGGTCTTCCTACCCAGGATCGGGAGCGCCGGACAACACCTTTATGAGCTGTGTGAGACGTCCGGTTGAGCAGCATCGGACAGAGATGCGGACTCGGGTGGGGCGGGCCCGCTCCAGCGCTTCGGGAGAAGCACCCCGCTCCCGACCAGCACGGGCGTCCGGAGCCGCAAGCTGGTAGAGCTGCCCGACTTCCTCAGCGACGTCATGAAGTGCGCGAGCTCAGCGTCGTCAACAGCCAGCCGCTCCGCCATGCGGCCGCTTCCTCTCCGCGTACCCTGGCGCCGTCACGAGGGAGTGACTCCATGCATTCAGTTGGCCGTGAGGGTGGGGCGATCACTCTCACGGTGATCGCCTCACCGGTCGGGTCCGAGGCTCGGCTCAGCGGTTGACGGCCTGGATCTCCTGGACGACGACGTCCTGGGTGGCGCCGAACGTGCCGTCGGGGAGGTCGCCGCCTGCGCCGCCGGTGCCGGTCCACTCGATTTTCCAGGTGACGGTGGCCTGAAGGGGGTACGTGCCGTCGCCAGAGGAGCGCAGGTATCTCACTCCGCAGGGCGGGCTCTGGTTCGCCTTGCCCTTGGCGTAGGGCTCGCCGATACGGCCGTTGTTGATGTCGCAGACGCCGGAGGCCGGGTAGGTCACGGCATCCTTGGTGCCGGGTTCGATCCTGAGCGAGATCGGTTCCGCCGTCGCGGTCGCCGCGATGCCGATCACCGGTACGGACGCGGTGACCGAGACCGGCTTGAAGTCGGCGGCGTCCAGCCAGGCCCAGGTCGGGAGGTTGACCTTGGTCTGGGCTGCGGGGGCCAGGGTCACCTTGGTGCCGGGCACGCGGATCTCGGCGTAGGCGAGTTCGGCGAGGACCTCCGGGGTGACGGCGTTGTCGATGTTCGCGGGCGGCGGGTCGCCCTCGTCCACCCAGAAGATGGGCTCTTCGCAGGAGTCCCAGCCCGGGGGGAAGTCCCTGTTGACGAAGGAGTCCCAGAAGTAGCCCTTGCCCTCCTTGTCCTTGTTGAAGTCCTTGTAGGGGTGCCCGTTGACGTAGCGGTCCCGCTGCTCGGCGTCCCACTCGTAACCCGTCGAACCGGCCTCCCAGGTCGGCTCGAGGTATTTCTGCAGCTGTTCCGGGGTGTACTTCGGGGCGTACCAGCAGGGGGGCGGGGTCCAGGACGTGGATGACGTCAGCGCACCGGCGGAGTTGCCGCTGCCGTTCTTGGAGCGGTCGAAGACGACGCCGCCTACGGTGACGGAGACGGTGCCGTCTTCACCCGAGTTGGCCTCCTGCGTTTCGCCGTCCGTGCCGCCGAACCCCTTTTCGGCGTAAGCGGGGCCGGTCACGGCGAGGGATGCAGCGATGAGGCCCGAAGCGAAAAGTAGGCGTCTGGTACGGATCAAGGCTGGCACTTCGCGCTCCCCCGCTGCGAGATCAGTCGCTCGGTGACCCATACGCCGCTGTCGTTCTTGCGCAGGGTGCCTGCATAGACGACGTAACTGTCCTTCGTCACCGGTGTGACATCGGTCTTTCCGGTCTTCAGGAACTTGTTGAACGCCTTGCTCTGGTCCTCGCAGTACACGAGTGCAGCCGTGCCGTCACTCTTGATGGTCAGGCTCTCGTTGTAGTAGCGGGTCAGACCAGTCGTGCGTGCTTTGTGGTCGACGAACTCCTGGATGTACTGCTGGCTTTCGGCGGCGGCCGTGCCTTCCGAGTAGAAGCGGTAGGCCTTGTTGAGCGGATCCTGCTTGGCGATTGCCATGTCTACGGCCTTGATGCGCTGCTCGGCATCGTTGAGCACGGCGTCCTTCCGGGCGTCGCCGGTCTTCTTCCAGTCGAACTCGTAGGTCACGTCCGACGGCAGGTCGATCTCCGGACGGCCGCCCGCGTTGGGCTCGCTCGGGCTGGGCGAAGGCGACGCCTTGTTCCCCGTGTCGGCTCCCGCGATCTTGTCGTTCTCCTTGGCCTTGGAGCTGTCATCGCTCCCGCACGCGGACAGCGTCAGGGCCGCAGCGGCGGTCAGTGTGAGCGCTGCGAGGAGGGTGGGGCGGCGGTTCACGGTCGGCTCCCGGTCAGAGGCGAGGCTTCTCTTGAGCGAACCAAAGCTATCCAGCGGGGTAGAGCCGCACCAGGGTGAAGGTTGTGGACCGGCGGGGTGTATGGGGAGGAATCGGCGATTCGTCGTCCCGTTCCGGCCGTAACGGTTGCATAACGCGCCAGCCTGTCCGTCAACTGCGGTGCCGTGCGGGGCGTTTCAGTCAGGAACCAGCAAAGGCTTCCGGGGGGGCGTTCACGCATTCGGGGAACGCATGGGGTCCGCGGTGGCCGTGGCATGGGCCCGTGGACCCATGTGGGGCCTACTCCGCTGCGGATACGTTCGGGTTCGGAGAGCCGTTGGCAGTGGCACGGTCGGAGGTGGGCCCGGATGGGGCGGCGCTGGCGGGACGGACGTGGGGAGCTGGTCGTCGTAGGGGGTGGCGAGGGGTCTTCTGTGCGGGTTCCCTTGGAGATCGCCACCTCTTATCGAGCGCGCACCAAGGGGCTGTTGGGGCGGGACTCCGTCTGCGGAGCGATCCTCCTCTCCCCCGGGAGCAGCGTGCACACCTTTCGTATGCGCATGCCGATCGATGTCGCCTATCTCGATCGCGGCCTGCGCGTCATCGACGTGTGCACCATGCGGCCGGGACGGCTGGGGATGCCTCGGCTGCGTGCCCGGCACGTGGTGGAGGCGGAGGCCGGGGTGATGGGTGAATGGGGGCTGCGGAAAGGGGCTCAGGTGGAGGTTGTCGAAGCGCGGAGCTAGGCGACGTACGACGCCGGCGCCAGATGCACCTGCCCAGGCGGCCGGTGCTGCAGAAGCGCAGCCGGGGGCGAGGGCGTCGGCGCGTTCGGTGTTGCCGGGGAAGAGATGACGGCCGGCCCGCTCGGGCTCCCTTCCGGACAGGGGGCCAGTCGGCAGCAGCCCGTGCGCCTACGCGGGGGCTCTCGCTCCTACGTGGGGAACCCCTCCCCGGAACCGGTCACCGCGGCGAACAGCACGACCGGCTCCTCCTTGTCCTCGTGACCGACGCTCGCGGCGAGCAGACGGTCACCGACCCGCCAATACAAGAGGTCGCCTTGCTGTGGGGCACAGACCCGTTGCGCTGGCATGTGCCTGGCCTCGGCATCGGTCGGCCGTCGGGGCCAGTCTCGGTCCAGCAGGAACCAGTCCGCGGTCCGCGCCCCCAGGGCAGCGGCGGCACGAAGGCGCCGGGGACCGTCACGGGCACGCCGTCACCGGGGGCGGCGAACTCCAGCGTGCCGTCACGGAGCAGTTCGGCCGTGCGGATGCCGTCCCGAGGCAAACGGCCGGCCCGGCCGAACCGTCATATGCACACGCCGCTCATGTCGGCGCCGTCCCGGCGTCCCGGCGTCCCGGCGTCCCCGGGTCCCACAGCCGTATCGCCGCCGCCACCCACCACCAGTTCGACAGCACCACCGTCAGGCACAACCCGGCGCGCGCGTCCGCACCGCGTCGGCCCGCTGTGACCCTGCGGGCATTGTCGGTGACTCTGTCTCAGCCGGGGACGGCAGAGGTCCAGGTGAGGACGTCAGGCCTGGCCAGCCCTGAGACGGAAACGACAATCGCCCAATGCACGCTCCGGGTATGCGCGTTTGAGACTCTCCGCTCCGCCTGTTCTCGGTTCCCACGGCCGGAGCCCGCCAAGCCCACGCTGCGTGCCGCCGCCCGGCGTGGCACTCAGCTGTCATCTCGTGGGTATCCACAGGTTCCGCCCCTGTGTCGGTGCCGGGTGGAAGCGTGGGCGTATGCGGGATTCACGGGGGTTGCAGGAGATCGCCCGGGGCGGCTTGGTGCCGTCGTGGGCTGTGGACGCGGGATGGTCTCGGGCCTCGGTCTTCCGGGTTCTGAAGGCTGGGGGGTGGGTTCGCCTGGGTGGAGGTGTGTGGGCCGAGCCCGGTGCTCCGCCCGACTTCGCCATGCGGCTTCGGGCGGTTCAACTGATCACGCCGGAGCTCGTGGCCAGTCACCGGGCGGCTGCCTGGGCCTGGGGGATCGAGCTGCTGAAGGTCGAGGCCGAGTTCACCGATCCGGGCAGGTGGCGTCGGCGTACGGGGTTGCGAGTGCATCGCGGCGCGCTCGGTGCGGGGGAGGTCGTCGAGATGCGGGGGTTCGGCGGTCTGCGGGTCACCGACGTCGACCGAACCCTCGCCGACCTGCTGGTCTCCGGTCCGCGGGACGAGGCCCTGGTCCCGGTCGCCGTTGCAGGACTTCACCACGCAGGACACGACCCGCAGGGCCACCCGGCGGCGGGATGCGGTTCAGTCGCCACTCATCGCGAAGCCTCCCCGTTGTCGTCGGCTGCGAGGCTCCTCCTCAGCTCTCCGAGCGCGGGAAGGAGACCTCGACCCGGCGGTTCTTCTTGCGGCCGGTTTCCGTGGAGTTGTCGGCGATGGGGTACTGCTCGCCGTAGCCGCGTACCTCATACGTGATGTTGGAGTCGGTCAGCTCCTGGTCCAGGACGTTCTGCACTGCGTCGGCGCGCTTCCGGGACAGGACGTCACCGTGGGCGGACGAACCGAGGTTGTCCGTGAAGCCGAAGACGCGGATCTTCGTCGCGTTCTGCGTTGTGATCTCCTCGGCGATCGCGGAGATACGGGCCTTCGCCTCGCCGCTGAGTTTCGCGCTGTCCTTGCCGAAGAGGACCTCGGCCTGGAGGGCGAACTTGACGTCGGCGTTGGTGTCTTCCCGGCGTTCGTCGCCGCTTTGGTCTTCTACGACCTGTTTGATGTCGAGCACTTTGGCGGCGGCGAGGGTGGCGCCTTCGGGGAGCTTGAGGTCGGGGTCGTTGGGGTCGACCTCCACGGGGGCGGAGGCGGAGGCCTCGGTGCCAGGGGGGACACCGGGGGTTTCGTCGGCGTGGGCCGAGACCGCGCCGTAGAGGTTCGCGGCGACCATGAGGCCGGCGGCGGTGAGGACGAGGGCCAGGCGTGGAGTCGCCGTTCGAGTGCGTGTGGGGGTCGTCATGGCCGGCCTCACCCGGAGATCTTGATGGTGCCGCTGGAGAACGTGGGGACCTGGAGAGTGACGTCGGTTGCGCTCGCGGGCGGGGTGGGGAACTGGATGAAAACGGGGATGGTCTGGCCGGACTCGATCGTGGTGAGACCCGTGGTGGTCAGCGGCCGTCCGTCGGTGTCGCGCAGCACGTAGTAGCGCTTCTTCCCCTTCGAGTCCACGAGCGTCGCACCACCGAGCGACGTGCCGTGCTTGAGGATCTCCGTCTCGTCACCGCGAAGTGCGGCCGGGAGTACCAAAGAACCTGATGCGTCATTCTTGAACTGGCCGTTCACGGTGAGGAATCCGCCCGTGTCCCGCTGCGCCGACGTGATCTGAAGGAGCAGGCCGTCCTTGCCCTTGAGTTCGGCCAGTGGCGTCTCAGATTTCCCTTCCTGAGCACTCGGCGCGGAGCCACGGTCCTTGGAAGCGGAGGCCGATGTGTCCGGCTGCTTGCCGTCGTCGCCTCCACCACCGCAGCCGGCCGTGCCCAGGGCCAGTCCGGCCGCCAGGGTCAACGCGACCATCCTCCTGCGGGCCCTCTCAGTGAACCGCATGCTCATCTCTCCGCTTCCTTCATCACTCGTCGTTCGCTTCTCGGTCGGCCAGGTGGACGTCGAAAAGATCCTCGGGTTCCGGGAGCTCGGTGAGATCGTCCGGTTTCAGGTCCCAGTCCCTGCCGTCGCAGGTGAGGCGGGGGAGCACATCGTCCCCCGCGTCCTCGGCAAGGGGCTTGAAGTCACAGAGGGGCTCGATGACGGCCGTGGCGCTGGCCCTGGACCTCTTCTGCGCCGTGATGGGGACGATGGACTCGCCCATGGGCTTCCGGGTCTGCACAGCGATGTCGTAGCCCAGGGGTTCTCCAGTGCCCCAGCACCCCTGGACATCGGCGTCGTTCTGGTCGGCGAGCTGATAGGCACGCGAGCACGGGTCGCTGGCCAGCGGTACGTCGCCCTCGAAGATGTCCTGCCACTTGGCGGGGTCGAGAACGGCCTCGACCCACTCGCCCGCAAGCTGGTCCCGGGCGTCCTGGGCTGCCGCGAGTGCCGCGGCATCAGCCGCCGTCTGGGCGCCGCCCCGATTCACTGTGGCCTGGCCGACCGCGAAGTAGGCGAGCGCAAGGAAGAGCAGGCCCCCCACCACTGTGATGTAGATGGGGAAGGCCTGCCCTGCGTCGCCGTACCTGCGAGGTCGCGTCAATTCCCGACCGTGTTGATCAGATTCGTGATCTTGTCGAGGATCGTATTGCCGATGCTGGTACCCGTAATCGCCAGCACGATCGCCACCACCACCGCGATGATGCCCAGGTACTCGACCGCCGTCTGTCCCCTGTCGTCGGCGCGGCGCCGCATCGCCTCGGCCGTCGTGTTCTTCCAGCCGTTCACACGGACCTTGGTCGCGACGGCGGTCTTCAGCATCAGGTCGCTCATGGTGTTCCCCTCCGATTGCGGCTGTGTCGCTTTCGACACGACGACCGTACGGCGGAACGCCCTGTCCGTCAGAGGGCCCCAGGGCCCAATTCCGGGCCCAATCGCTGTGGCCCGAGCGGTTGTTCCCCCATCGCGTCATCGAAGGTCACCCCAGTCCCCGGTGTGCGTCCGGCGCCGTGCCGATCCACTTCGCGGCGGCCTCGGAGCGGCTGGTGCTGTGGAGCTTGGCGAAGATGCGGTTGATGTGGTTCTTGACGGTCTTCTCACTGATGAAGCACGTGGCGGCGATCTGCTGGTTGTTCATGCCGGACGCGATGAGGTCCATGATCTCCGCCTCCCTCGTGCTCAGTCGGAACCGCGACCTGTCGGGAGCGGCCGGACGGCCACTCGTCCACTCAGACGGAAACTGTCCCACATGCGGTTGCATTTGCGAAAGGTTTTCCGAAGAAATGAGTGGAGGTGGGGCGCCTTGCGTCACTAAATGAGCTGGTGGCGTGGGTTGTTGAGGTTCGCTATACGGCTGTACGGAGGTGGAAATTCCGTATGCAGTCGCACTCGATGACTGGCCCAGGCCTTCGGGTAGAGGCGGGGCCGGGGCCGGGTTCTGGCGGAGTTGGGCCAGTAGGGCGCCCGCCGCTGTGGGGGTGAAGTGGGCCCGGCCCTCCTTGATGTCCCGTACGGCATCGACCAGCTGGCCGGCCGTGAACTCGCCGTGGACCAGGTAGCCGCCCGCTCCCCGGCGCAGGGCCTCCTGGACGATCTCCGACTCCCTGCTGTAGGTCAGCATCACCACCGGGGCGATCTGCACCAGGTACGGGAGCGCGGAGATGCCGTCCACGCCGGGCATGCGGACGTCCAGGAGGACGACGTCCGGGCGATGGTGATGCGCGGCCTCGTAGGCCTGGCGGCCGTCGGCGGCCTCCGCCACCACCTCGATGTCCGCGCGGCCGGAGAGCAGGGCGGTGAGGCCGGCGCGGACCACGGGGTTGTCGTCCGCCACGACGACCCGGAGGCGTCGGACCGACTGCCCCGGCTGAGGGAGCGGGAGGTCGGCGAAGGGGTGGTGCGGTGGCGGCTGCGGGGCGCCGGTGGAGTGGGGCGGCTGGTCCGGCATCAGGGGCCTCCTCTCGGGTCGTGGGGTCATGCGACGGGGGTGGTCAGGGCGGCCAGGGGGAGTTCCAGGCGGACCTCCGTGCCCCGGGGGTGGCCGCCGCGGCCTATGCGGATGCGGGCGCCCACCGAGGCGGCCCGTTCGACCATGCCGACGAGCCCGAAGTGGCCTGTCCGGCGCAGTTGTTCGAGGGTGGTGCCCGGGGGAAGCCCGCGGCCGTCGTCGTAGATGCTGATGCGGAGCAGGTCGCCGTGGACGCCGGCGCTGACGTCGACGCGAGCGGGGTGGGCGTGGCGGTGGGCGTTCTCCATGGCTTCCGTGGCGATGGTCAGGAGTTGGCGGGCCACGGCCGGGGGGACCGGGGGTACGGCGTGGGCGCCGGTGGGACGGTAGACCGCCGGGACGCCGGTGCGGGTGCTGAAGTCGCGGGTGCGGGCGGCCAGTTCGACCAGGACGTCGGTGGCCTGGCCGGGGTCCGATTCGCGGCGCAGGTCGGCCAGGAGTTCGCGGGATTCGGCGGCGGCCCGGCGGGCCGAGCGGGCGACCAGTGCCGCCTGCTGTCTCACCAGGGCCGGGTCCATGCGGTCGGCGCCGGCCGAGCCGGTCAGCCCGTCGGCGGCCAGGGCCACGCCGTGCAGGGTCTTGGCGACGGAGTCGTGCATCTCGCGGGCCAGTCGGGCGCGTTCGGCGCTGACCGCTTCCGTCACGGCGAGACGGGCCTGGACGGTGGTGAGGGCCTGGGTGGCCGCGCCGAAGCGGAGCATGAGGTTGCGGAGGCTGGAGCCGACGGCTCCGGCGATGACGCAGAGGCCGGGCAACAGGGCGGACTCGGTGACGCCGGGTGCCGGGTTCTCCTGTGCCGCGTGGATGAGGAGCAGGAGGAGGGCCTGGAGGGAGGCGAAGACCGCCGCGCCGCGCCAGCCGTAGACCAGGCCTGCGAGGAGGGGGGTGCAGACGCTGACGTAGGCGAGGGTGCTGTCGGGACCTGCGGCGATGAGGAGCAGGGCGCCGAAGAGGGTGTCCGCGGCGAGGAGGGTGGGGTGGCGGAGGAGGAGAGGGCCGAAGCGTTCCCAGTCTCGGAAGAGGACGTAGGAGGTCATGAACGTGACAACCACGGCCGCGCCGACGAGGTGGGTGGGAACGCCGTCGTTCGCGTTCACGAGGGCCGTGGGGGTGGCCAGGGCGATCATGGCGAGTCTGAAGCCGAAGACCTGGCGGCACATGGCCTGCAGGGCGTTGACCTGGATGTCGATCGCGGGGCTCGTGGCGCTGGCCCGGCCTTCGGCCGGGGCCGGGTATCCACCCGCGCCGCTCGTGCGGAGAGCGGCGTCGGGCGCCGGTGGTTCCGGTGCGGGCGCGGCGCCATCGGCGAGGGGCCGGCCGTTCGCATGCTCCTCCGGACCGCGTGCCGTCGGCATCGGCCCCTGGGCAACGGCATCCACCGCCGTCACCCGGGGCACCGCCCCGTCAGGGCGACCGCTTTCCTTGATGCGCAGCGCCGGCTCCCCGTCGGCACGCACCCCGGCCGCCTCCCACCCCGGCGGTAGAGCGGGCGTCACCGACGTCACCGGTACGTCCGGCGCGCCCGTGCGGACATGGACCGGCAGCACCGTCCCCGCCGGAGGCGTCGTGATCTCCGGTGTCCGCCCGGCGCGGCGGCGACGCCCCAGCAGCCCCGTCCGCTCCCCTGTCATCGACATGCCGTCACCCCCCCTCCCCTACTTCCCCGTCACCGAACCGAAGTCCGTGCCCGAGCCGAGAATGAGGCCCGCGCCGAGCAGGAGCATCGTGGCCGGGACCATGAAGGTCGTGATCATCATCGTGGCCTTGGGGACGGCCCGGGCCGCCTTGCGGCGGGCGTTCTGCGCGTCCGTCCGGCGCATGTCCTTGGCGAGTGACACCAGCGTGTCGACGATCGGCGCGCCCAGTTCCTCGCCCTGCTGCAGCGCCGTCACGAACATCGCCACCTGCTCGGAGTCGTTGCGGCGGCGCAGTTCCGCGAAGGCCTGGCGGCGGCTCATGCCGAGGTCCATCTGGCGCAGGGTGATGCGCAGTTCGTCGGCCCAGGGGCCCTCGTACCGGGACGCGACCCGGTCCAGTGCCTGGCGGAAGCCGAGGCCCGCGCTCACCACGACCGCCAGGACGTCGAGGAAGTCCGGCAGGGTCCGTTCGATGACGTCCTTGCGGATGCGGATCGCCGACCAGATGCCGACCTCCGTCCAGAACGCGCCGAAGGCCAGCAGGAGCAGGGCGACCAGCAGTTGGCCCCGCATGAGGAAGACCAGGAAGCCCACGGCACCCAGGAAGCCGTAGACCGCCCTCCGCGCGGCGTACCTGTCGATCGTCAGGCCGCCGGGGTTGCCCGCGAGGTCGATCTTGCGGCGGTACTTCGCCACCTGGTTCGGGCCCATCAGGCGCAGCACCGCGGGCGCGTAGCGCATGCCCATGCGGTCGATGAGCGAGTCGACCGCGCCGGTGCGGGTGGAGCCGACCTCCAGGGCCAGGGCGAGGTCGCCGGGCAGTTTGGCCTCCGCGCGGTACATGCGGATGCCGGCGAAGACGCCCCAGACACTGAGGCCCATCAGCAGGGCGAGAAGCAGTCCCATGGTTGCCTCCGGGCTCTCAGACGTCGATGCGGGACAGGCGGCGGATGAGGACGAAGCCGACGGCGTAGAGCGAGAAGGCGATGATGACCGCCGCCTGTCCGAAGGGGGAGCCGGTCATGCGGTCCAGGGCGCCGTCCTTCACCCCGTTCATGAGGAAGAGCGAACCGACGCCCAGAACCGGGACGGCGTACGACGTCATGCTGACCTGGGAGAGCTGGGTGCGGACCTCGCGCCGGGTCTCCTTGCGTTCCTCCAGTGTCTCCGTCAGGTTGCGCAACGCGCTGACCACCTGGCCGCCCGCCCGGTTCGACAGGACCAGCGTCGTGACCAGGACGACCAGTTCGCGGGACGGGAGGCGGTCCGCCAGTTCGCCCAGTGCGTCGTCCATCGAGGCGCCGACGGCCAGCTGCGCGGAGACCTTGCCCAGTTCCTCGCCCGCGGGGGCCTCCATCTCCTCCGCGGCCATGCCGATCGCGGTGCGCAGGGCGAGTCCCGCCTGGGTGGCGTTGGCGAGGATCCGGGCCATTTCGGGGAGCTGGTTGATGAACCTCTCGATACGTTTCTGGCGTTGCCAGTTGAGGAACTGGACGGCGACCCCGATGCCGAGAAGGCCCGCCAACGGCCCGAAGAACGGCGCCAGCGCCGCCTGCCCGATCAGCCACAGGCCCGCGACCATGGCGAGCATGGAGACGAAGAACTCACCCGGGGTGATGTCCAGGCCGGTCGCCGCCAGGCGCAGTTCCAGCTTCTTGCCGAGCTTGGTGCGCCGCAGACGGCGGTCGATGCCGCGGAAGGTGCGGCGCCGGCCGCCCACCGGGATCTGGCCGGTGGCGGAGAGGCGGTCGACGAGTGCCTGACGCTGCGCCTTGCCCGTGGCGTAGGAGTGCAGACCGGCGACCGCGAGGACGCAGGTCAGCAGGGTGATGCCGGTGGTGAGCGTGATGAGCTGTTGCAGTTCCATCGGTCGGTCCTACCTGGCTTCTCGGGTGGCTAGCTGGTCCGCGGACCGGGCGATGCCGAAGGCCTGCGGGAGGGGCTGGCTCGCCATGTAGAGGCGGTCGGCGGTGCGGCGTGGGAGGGGGAAGTACTCGAAGGCGCCGTAGACGCGGCCGTCGGCCGTCATCGGCTGTGCGGTGAAGCGGGCGACCGTGACCAGGCGGTAGGGGTCGCTGCCGTGGCTGTCCATCAGGGCGATCTCGGTGATGCGGCGGGCGCCGTCCGCGAACCGGGTGAGCTGCACGATGACGTCGACCGCGCTGTTGATCTGGTCGTGCAGCGCCACGAAGGGGATCTCCACGTCCGACATGGACGCCAGGGTCTGCAGCCGCATCAGCGCGTCCTCGGCGCTGTTGGCGTGGACGGTGGCCAGCGAGCCGTCGTGGCCGGTGGACATCGCCTGGAGCATGTCGAGGGACTCGCCGCCGCGGACCTCACCGACGACGATCCGGTCGGGGCGCATGCGCAGGGAGTTGCGGACGAGGTCGCGGATGCTCACCTGGCCCTTGCCCTCGACGTTCGGCGGGCGCGACTCCAGGCGGATGACGTGGGCCTGCTGGAGCTGGAGTTCGGCGGAGTCCTCGATGGTGATGATGCGTTCGCCGTCGGGGATGAGCCCGGACAGGGCGTTGAGCAGGGTCGTCTTTCCGGTGCCCGTCGCGCCCGAGACGATGATGTTGAACTTCGCCTGCACCAGGCCCGCCAGCAGGTACAGCATGTGCTCGTCGAGCGAGCCGAGGCCGATCAGCTCCTGGAGCGTGAAGGAGCGCGGGAAGCGTCGGATGGTGAGGGTGGCGCCCGTCAGGGACAGGGGCGGGATGATGACGTTGACGCGCTCACCGGAGGGGAGGCGGGCGTCGACCATCGGGTTCGACTCGTCCACGCGGCGGTTGACCGTCGAGACGATCCTCTCGATGGTCTGCATCAGCTGGTCGTTGGAGGCGAAGCGCAGGGGCAGTTGCTCCACCCGGCCGCCGCGCTCCACGAAGATCGCGTCGGGGCCGTTGACCATGATCTCGGTGATGGACGCGTCCTCCAGGAGCGGCTCCAGGATGCCGAGGCCCAGCGCCTCGTCGACCACCCTGCGGATCAGCTGCGAGCGCTCCACCGTCGACAGGACCGGGCCCTCGCGGCTGATGATGTGCCCGAGCACCCGCTCCAGCCGGGCCCTGCGCTCGGCGGCGGCCAGCGAACTCATCTCCGCGAGGTCGATCTCCTCCAGGAGCTTGGCCCGGTAGGAGGCGACCATGTGGCCGTCCTCGCCCCGGTTGCCGTTCTCCTCGGGGGTGTTGATGCGTGCTCGCAGGCTCATGAGTCCGGTGCTCCGTTCAGTGGTCGCGCGGCATCGTCGCGGTCTTGACGGCCGGGTCGAACTCCCAGCCCGGCACGAGGGACGGGATCTGCACGGTGGCCGTGACCGTGACCTCGTCCGCGCCGAAGGAGGCGGGGCAGCTCGTCTGATCGGCGAGCCAACTGCTCACCGCCGCCAGGCAGTCCGCCTCGTGGGGCCCGTCCAGCGACGCGCTGCGCGCTCCCGTCCGCGCCGCCGTGCCCGCCTGCTGGGCGGTGTAGGCGATCAGGCCGAGCTGCACGGCTGCCAGGGCGACGAGCAGCAGGATCGGCAGGAAGCCGATGTACTCGATGGCGACCTGGCCGCGGTCTCTGCGCGTCCTCGGCATCTCAGTCCGCCTCCTCGACCGCGCCGGCGTGGCCCCTGACCGTGAACGGGAAGGACAGCGTGCCCGGGAAGAGCACAGGGACCTCCAACCGCACGTCCGCGGTCACGTAACCGGAGCCACCGCAGGTGACCTCGGCGCCGGAGCGCCACGCGTCCGACAGGTGCCTGAGCCCGGCCGCCTCGCACGCGGCCTGCCGGGCTCCCGGCTCCGCCGCCGTCGCCTGCCGTACCGCCTCGTCCGCGGCGTTGCCCGCGAGCGTGAAGGTGTAGCCGACGAGGACGACCTGCCACAGCGCGATCAGCGTCACGATGATCGTCGGTGTCATGCCGAGGAACTCGATGGTGACCTGGCCCCGGTCCCGCTCCTCTGAAGCCATGTTCACCCCTCCCTCCTCCGCCGAAAGCTCACCGACCCCCGGTCGCCGCCCCGGAACCCCCGGCCCGCCTTCTGGGCCCTGTCCGGGGCCTTGACCAGGCCCAGTTCGCCCGCCAGGCCCCACAGGGCCTGCTTCACCGCGCTCTTGTTCTCCAGTTCGTGGACGCGGCCCGCGTCCACGACGCTCTGCAGTTCCTTGAAGTTGGCGGGGACCACGGTGGCCGCGACGGCCGTGCCGGTGATCTTCTGGATCAGGGGCGGCTGGATCTCCGTACTGCGGGAGTGCCGGTTGACGACGACGGTCGTCTCCTCGGCCTTGCGGATCTGCAGCCGGTCCCACATCCGCACGGCCCGTTTGGCGCCTCGTACGGCGACCACGTCCGGGGTGGTGATCAGCAGGGCCCGGTCGGCCATCTCCACGGCCGCCGCTCCCGCGCCGCCGAGCTGGGCGCCGCAGTCGATGACGACGACCTCGTAGCGGGAGCGCAGGGCGCTGACGATCTGGCGGGCGGCGCGGTCGGTGACGTCCTCGCCGCGTTCCCCTTCGGCGGGGGCGAGCAGCAGGGCGAGTCCGGTGTCGTGGCGGAAGACCGCGTCGGCCAGGACGCGCGGGGAGATGTCGGCGATGGCGGCCAGGTCGACGACGGAGCGGCGGAACTGGACGTCCAGGTAGGAGGCGATGTCGCCGGTCTGGAGGTCCATGTCGACCAGGGCGGTGCTGCGGCCGGAGGCCTGGGCGGCCAGGGCCAGCTGGATCGCGGTGAGGGTGGTCCCGGCACCGCCCTTGGCGCCGCTGACCGTGACGACGGTGCCGCCGGCGCCGGTGAACACGTCGCCGCCGGCGCCCAGGTGCCGTCGTACGCCGACGGACCACTGGGCGACCGCCTGGACGCGGCTGGCGAGTTCCTCGTAGCTGAGGGGCAGGGCGACCAGGCCGCGGGCGCCGTAGTCCATGGCGGCCTGGAAGAGGCCGGGGCTCGCGTCGGAGGTGACGAGGATGACGCCGACGGCCGGGAAGCGCAGGGCCACTTCGCGGATCAGTTCCAGGGCGGGGACGGGGCCGATCCGCTCGTGGACGATCACGACCTCCGGCAGCTCGTCGACCGACTCTGCGGCCAGGCGCGCGAGGGTGTCGACGAGCTGGGTGGAGTCGACGACCGGGGCGACGGGCTCGGCGTCCGGGAGCTGGCTGAGCAGCGTCGTGACGGACCGGACCGCGTCCGTGTCACCGACTGCCGGGAGGATCCTCGTGGGCATGGCAGCCTCTCACTTGTCCTTCGCGAGTTCGTACGTCCGGTCCCGCTCGGGGACGGTGGTGTCGCTGCCGGGCGCGACGAGGGCGAGCCGGACCCGCTTGGCGAACGACTCGGCGTAGGTGATGCGCTGGGCGTCGAGGGCGGACAGCGCGAACGTGATCGGGACGGCGTCGGTGGGCTGCTGGGCGCGGTTGCCCTCGGCGGGCTTCAGCGCGGTCAGTTCGCCGACGTCGAGGACCTTGGCGTTGGTGACGATGATCTTCGACTGGTCGGGGTCACCCTCACGCGCGCCCTCGAAGGTGGCGTAGACGTTGACCGCGGCGCCGGGCGTGATCTTGCCGGCCACGCCGGTCGCCGCGTCGATCATGATGGCGACCTCCTGCTGGCCGGGCTGGAGGGCCGGCCGGCGGACGATCATGTCGGACTGGAGCAGGGAGCCGGCGCGCAGCGTGGTCACGGCGATCTTGCCCTGGATCTCCCGCAGATCGGTGACCGCGTTGTCGGACAGCCACCGTTCGGGCATCTTGATCTTCTCGAACTGGCCCGTGCTGAGGGTGGTGTAGGGCGGCACCTCGGATTTCAGCCGGTAGGCGGTGACCTCGGGGCCGACCTTCGACTTCACGTCGCTGATGACGGACAGCACGCCGGCGAAGGCGCCGAGGGCGCAGACGACCGACAGGAGCAGGAGAATCACGCCGCGGCGCTGACGGGAGTTCATGAACCGTACAACCTCGTTGGGGATATCGGTCGAGCGGGATCGGAACAGTGCTGACGAGCGGTGTCAGGCCTCACCCGACGGCCGTTCGGTTCTCGAGCTGCTTGCGGGGCGGGCTGTCGTGGGCGGGTGGCGCGGCCGAGCAGAACACGCAGCGGTCGCCGATGACGTCGATGCCGCACCAGTGGCACTGGCTGCGCCGGACGGAGGTGACCAGCTGGTAGAGGACGGACAGGTCGGGCAGGTAGCTGCAGAACTCGATGAGCCTGCCGGTGCCCCACCAGCCGGGCGACTCGGCCGGGAGCGGGGTTTCGCGCAGTCCCTGCACCTTCCAGGAGGGGGCGAGGGTGCCCGTGACCCAGTCGGACTGGAGCTGCCCCTTGGCGACCAGCATCCAGGTGCCGAACTCGGGGCCGGGGAGCCGGGCCTCGGGGGTGATCCGGACGAGGTGCGGCTCGGGATGGGCGAGGACGCCGAACTGGCTGCCGGGCACCCAGGACTTGGCGTGCGACTTGAGGCCGACGGGGACGTGGTCGAGCCGGGTGACGGAGTTGAGGAGCGCGCCGGCGTGGATGTAGTGGACGAGCAGCCGGCCGGCCGAGGCGAGCACGCCGGGGCTGATGTCGCAGGAGGCGAGCTGCCGTAACTGGCGTGCCAGGACGGCCAGTCCGAGGGGCGGCAGGTCCGGCCGGAACAGGGCGATCCGGTCGCTCTCCATGAGGGAGCGCAGGGTGTGCAGCCGTCGCTGCACCGCGGTGGGCGCGGCCTGTGAGCAGACCACGATGACATGGCCGTGGTGCTCGACCAGGGCCTGCATCTCGGTCAGCGCCTGCTCCAGGGGGCGTCGTGCGACGTCCCGCAGCACGACGGCGGGCAGGGTGCGTTCGTCCTGTGGCGGCAGCGCCATGTCGGCACTGGTCACGGCAATGGCAGTTGGCACGCGCAGCTCCCCGTTTCCCCATGCCCGTCGGAACGCCGGATGTCACTCCGGCGCACCGTGTCGACTTCACTGCGTGACTACCTCAGCACTGTATCCACGGCTCTGTGACCGGAGAACAGCGTTTGTGTAGCTGAGGAGCAACTGCCGTTGCACAAGATGCGTCAAAACGGGGCAGGTTGAGCATCTTGCCGGTCGACGCGGCGAGCCCGGGCCGTTCCGGGCCGTCCCGGACGGCAGGCCCGGCGGGCCGGTGGCGACGATTGACCTTCGCTTGCGGTCCTGTCGAACCCGGCCGCCGCTCGACAGGTTGGTCTGGACCTCTTGACAGTCGTTGTGGTCTGGACCATTTTCTTGTCATGTCCAGACACAGACGATCCCTGCGGCTGTGGTCGGGTGCCGTCACGGCTGCCCTGGCCCTCACTGTCACGACCGTCGGCCAGGCGAACGCCGCCGACGTCAACAACGCCAGGAACGCCGGCTTCGAGTCGGGCCTGAGCGGCTGGACCTGCTCGGCGGGCAGCGGCACGACGGTCTCCTCGCCGGTGCGCACCGGCACGGCCGCGCTGCGGGCGGCCCCGTCGGGGCAGGACAACGCCCGCTGCGCCCAGACGGTACGGGTGCAGCCCAACGCGACGTACACGCTGGGCGCCTGGGTCCGGGGCGGATACGCCTACCTCGGCGTGACGGGCACGGGCACGACGGACGTGTCCACCTGGACACCCGACTCCTCCTCCTGGAAGCAGCTGTCGACGACCTTCACCACGGGCTCCTCGACGACCTCGGTGACGGTGTACACGCATGGCTGGTACGGGCAGGCGGCGTACTACGCGGACGACGTGTCGGTGTTCGGCCCCGACGGCGGCGGGGGCACGGACCCGGGCCCGACGGTCCCGTCCGCGCCGAGCGGCCTGAACGTCTCCGGCACGACGTCCTCCTCGGTCTCCCTCGCCTGGAACACGGTGTCCGGAGCGACGGGTTACACCGTCTACCGCGACGGCACGAAGGTGACGGCCGTCTCCGGCACCTCGGCGACGGTGACCGGGCTCGCCTCCTCGACGTCGCACTCCTTCCAGGTCACGGCGATGAACGGGGCCGGTGAGTCGCCGAAGTCGGCGGCGGTGACCGGCACCACGAACAAGCCGGACGGCCCGGGCCCCGCGCTGCCCAGGCACGCGGTGACCGGCTACTGGCAGAACTTCGACAACGGTGCGACGGTCCAGCGCATCTCGGACGTCCCCGCCGCCTACGACATCATCGCGGTGGCCTTCGCGGACGCCACGGCCACGCCGGGGGCGGTGTCGTTCACGCTGGACTCGGCCGGGCTGAACGGCTACACGGTCGACCAGTTCAAGGCTGACGTGAAGGCGAAACAGGCCGCGGGCAAGAAGGTCGTCATCTCGGTGGGCGGCGAGCGCGGCACGGTCTCGGTCAACGACGCGGCCTCGGCGGCGAACTTCGCGAACAGCGTGTACTCCGTCATGCAGACGTACGGCTTCGACGGCGTCGACATCGACCTGGAGAACGGACTGAACGCGACGTACATGACGCAGGCGCTGCGTGCCCTGTCGGCGAAGGCGGGCCCCTCGCTCGTCCTGACGATGGCTCCGCAGACCATCGACATGCAGTCCACGTCCCACGCGTACTTCCGGACCGCGCTGAACGTGAAGGACATCCTCACGGTCGTCAACATGCAATACTACAACAGCGGTTCCATGCTCGGCTGCGACGGCAAGGTCTACAGCCAGGGCTCGGTCGACTTCCTGACGGCCCTGGCCTGCATCCAGCTGGAGAACGGCCTCGCGCCGTCCCAGGTGGGCCTGGGCCTGCCGGCCTCGACCCGCGGGGCGGGCAGCGGCTACGTCTCACCGACCGTGGTGAACAACGCCCTGGACTGCCTCACCAAGGCCACCGGCTGCGGCACCTTCAAGCCGCCCCGGACGTACCCCGACCTGCGCGGTGCGATGACCTGGTCGACCAACTGGGACGCGACGGCGGGCAACGCGTGGTCCGACGCGGTGGGGCCGCATGTGCACGGGCTGCCGTAGGGGCGGCCGGACTGTCGACGGCCAGGAAGTCCGGGCCGTCCGTCCTAGAAGAAGTCCCCCCACGGCTGGTCCCAGATCTGCTTCACGCACAGGATCAGGAACAGCAGGCCGGCGATGGCGAGCATGGCGTTGCTGAGGTGGCCGTTGCGCCACTCGCGGGGTGTGCGGGAGGAGTTGAGGAGCCAGATCAGCGTGCCGGCGAGGAACGGCAGGAAGGCCGCGCCGAGGACGCCGTAGATGATGATCAGGCGGAAGGGCTGGCCCTCGAAGAGCAGGATCATCGGCGGGAAGGTCAGCCAGAGCAGGTAGGCACGGAACGGCCAGGAACGCTCACGTGTCCCCGAGGCGACCTCCTCGCCCTTGGCCCGGCCCTTGCCCGACAGGCGGGTCACGAAGTCGGCGAACATCAGGCTCACGCCGTGCCAGACGCCGATCAGCGAGGTGAAGGACGTGGCGAAGAAACCGATGAGGAAGAACGTCGCCGTGGCCGAGCCGTACTCCTCCTCCAGGATGTCGCCCAGCTGGATCAGGCCCTTGTCGCCGCTCGCGATCGCGATGTTCGCCGAGTGGAGCAGCTCCGCGCCGACGAACAGCATCGCGATGACGAAGATGCCGGTCGTGGCGTAGGCGACGCGGTTGTCCAGGCGCATGACCTTCATCCAGCCGGTGTCGGTCCAGCCCTTGGCGTTGACCCAGTAGCCGTACGCCGCGAGCGTGATCGTGCCGCCCACGCCGCCGATCAGGCCCAGCGTGTTGAGGATGGAGTCCTTCTCGTCCGGCAGCACCGGCAGCAGCCCGGCGAAGGCGTCGGGGATGTTCGGCGTGACCCGGACGGCCAGGTACACCGTCACCACGAACATGACGCCCACCAGGACCGTCATGACCTTCTCGAAGACCGCGTACTTGTTGAACCAGACGAAGACCAGACCGGCCAGACCGCAGGCGATGCCCCACCACTTGAGGTCCATCACGTCCGGGAACAGTGCCTGCAGCGGCAGCGCGCTCGACGACATCGCCGCCGCGCCGTAGACGAAGCCCCAGACGACGACGTAGACCGCGAAGAACCACGTCGTCCAGCGGCCGAGGCTCGCCCAGCCGTCGAACAGGGTGCGGCCGGTGGACAGATGCCAGCGGCCCGCCGCCTCGGCGAGGGAGATCTTCACCAGGCAGCCGATGACCGCGGCCCACAGGAGGGTGTAGCCGAAGTTGCTGCCCGCGATCAGCGTGGCGACCAGGTCACCGGCGCCGACACCGGTCGCCGCGACGACGATGCCCGGGCCGATGTACTTCCAGCTCGCCTTCCTGGGCTGTGGTGGATGTGTGGCCTCGTTCTCGGTGGTGTTTCCCGTGGTGTCCGCCATGCAGATCAAGAAACCGCAAGGAGGCCGGGCCGACAAGAGGGCCTGAGCGGAGTCACCTCAGGGGGGAACTGCGCGAACAGCCCCGCACGTGCCGAGCTCGAACCGCACGGTCCTGCCCGGCCCGTCCCGGTGGCAGCCCCAGCGCCGGGCGAGCGCGTCCACCAGGAGCAAGTTCGCCGACGAGCAGTTCGGCCATGTCGGCGAGCTCGCCGAGACCCCGTCCTTCCGCCTGCCCGCGGACCTCCGCGGGTGCCTCGCGCACGGCGGAGGGCCGGGGTGCGTACTCGGCACTCAGCTGGCCTGCTCCCAGCGGTGGTTGCGGGAACGGACCGGAGAGGGCGTCTGGGCCCGGGGGGCGCCCGGAGAGTTGCAGGTGGGGGCTATGCGTACTGCAGGCGGACCGTCGCTCCCCCGGCGTCGTCGCGGATGTCCACGTACGCGCAGACCTGACGCGGGTACCACAGCCCCGGGCCCGGTTCCGGGCCGGCGGCCGGCGGGACGAAGCCGGCGAGCGGGTCGTCGAGACGGCGGGCAGAGCGCAGTTCGCAGACGCAGGCGGGTGCCTCGCCCCACAGCAGGACGTCACCGCCGACGGGCGCGAGGGCGGCGGCGGTCTCCGCGACGGCGGCGGCGAACAGTTCGGCGTCCGCGGCCGTCAGTCCCCGGCCCACCGCCCAGCCCCGTACGGCCGCGGCGTCCGGCTCCGCGAGGGACAGCGCATCGGCCGGGGGCAACGGCAGCGGTACGGAGTCGAGTTCGGCCGCGAGCCGCAGCGGGTCCTCGTACACCTCCGTGTCGGGGTGGGTGCGGCGGGCCGCGGCGATGACGGCGGGCCCTGCGGTGCGGGTGTCGTAGGCGCACAGGGTGGTCGTGGACATGGGCGCGAAGAGGAGGTTGGCGAGGGCCTCGTAGCGGATCCACTCGGTGGTCTCGCGGGCGGAGCGGCCGGCGCGACCGCTCCAGACGGGCTCCATGACGAGGTGGAGCCCCCCGCCGGGGCCGGCGTGCGTGGTGAGGTACGCGGCGGCCTGGGCCACGGCGTTGGCGGCGGAGCCGGTGTACCAGTCGGCGTGCGGGATGCAGGTGACGTCCTTCGCGTCGCGGCCGAGGGCGTCGCGCAGGAGGTCCAGGTTGTGCGGGGCGGCGATGGCCACCGGCGGCGGTTCGCCGGAGGCGCCGAGGCCTTCGCCGAGGAAGGGCAGGGCGGCGGCCAGGAAGCCGTCGTCGGAGTCGAAGACGGCCATGCGGTGGTCGAATAGGTTGGGTTCTCCGGTGGTCACGTGATCCCCTCGGGTGGGTGGGTGCGGGTGCGGCGGGTCAGCGCTGAGCCGTCATCCAGGCCGCGATCTGGCTGCGGTTGCCGAAGCCGAGCTTGCTGAGGATGCGTTCCACATGGCCTTCGGCGGTGCGGCGGGCGATCACCAGGCGGTCGGCGATCTGCTGGTCGGCGCGTCCCTCGGCGACGAGCGGGGCGACGGAGGCGCGGTTGGCGGGGGTGAGGCGGAAGCCGGGGACGGCGGCGGCCCGGTCGCCGAAGAGCGTGAGGGCCGGGTAGCCCTCGGCGGCGGTCGGGTCGCCGCCCGGGTCGGTCAGCGTCACGATCCGTGCGCGGGCCGGCGGTTCGCGGCCCTGGGCCAGTTCGCCACGCCGGTCGACGAAGCTGGTCGCGCCGGCCGGCAGGTGGTCCCGTCGTGGCGCTGATCCGCCCATGATCAGCCAGTCCTCTGAGGGGTGGGGGTCCGGGGATCCGGACACTCCGGCTCCCCTTGCGCGGACCCTCACTGTCTCCCGGTGCGTACATATATGCACGCCGGGGCCACACCTGCGGGTGCACTTCCGTCGGGACACCTCGACCGCGGGGGCGTGCGCGTACACTGCGCGGCCACTTTCAGTCTTGACCTGCTCATGCCATCAGCAGACGATATGCGCCACCCGCACCACGTACGTCGCACGGAACAACCCCACCTCCCACAAGGAGATTTCATGCGACTTCACATACGAGGATCCGGTGCCCGCACCGGCAGACGCACCGCCGCCCTCGCCTCCCTCCTCGCCCTCGCCCTCGCGGCTCCCCTGTCGGCGACGACGACGGACGCCACCGCCGACAGCGCGCCCAGGGCGGCCGCCTCGGCGGACGACGTCCGGCAGTACGAGGTCCATCTGCACGCGACGGCCGGGGACCGCACGGCACTTCAGCGCACGGGCGTGACCGTCGACGAGGCGCACAGCCACGGTGTCGTCGTCTCCGGCCGCGCGGGCCAGATCAGGAAACTGCGCGCACTGGGCTACGAGGTCACCCCGCTCGGCGCGGTGCCCGACCGGTCCGCCGGCGAGGACGACGTCCGGCTCCACGACTTCCCGTCGGCCGACTCGAAGTACCACAACTACGCGGAGATGACGAGCGAGATCAACTCGATCGTCTCGGCCAACCCGTCCATCGCGAGCCAGCGCGTGATCGGCACGTCGTACCAGGGCCGGAACATCGTCGCCATCAAGATCAGCGACAACGTGGCCAGTGACGAGTCCGAGCCGGAGGTGCTGTTCACGCACCACCAGCACGCCCGCGAGCACCTGACCGTCGAGATGGCGCTCTACCTGCTGCGCGAGCTGACCTCCGACTACGGTTCCGACTCGCGCGTCACCAGCATGGTGAACAACCGCGAGATCTGGATCGTGCCGGACATCAACCCGGACGGCGGCGAGTACGACATCGCCACCGGCTCGTACCGCTCCTGGCGCAAGAACCGGCAGCCCAACTCCGGTTCCTCGTACGTCGGTACGGACCTGAACCGCAACTGGAACTACCGCTGGGGCTGCTGCGGCGGCTCCTCGGGTTCGACGTCCTCCGATACCTACCGGGGCCGGTCGGCGGAGTCCGCGCCCGAGGTGAAGGTCGTCGCCGACTTCGTGCGCAGCCGGGTCGTCGGCGGCACCCAGCAGATCAAGGCCGGGGTCGACTTCCACACGTACAGCGAGCTGGTGCTGTGGCCGTTCGGCTACACGAACTCCGACACGACGACCGGGATGACCGCGGACGACCACGCGGCGTTCAAGACGGTCGGGCAGAAGATGGCCGCCAGCAACGGCTACACGGCGAAGCAGTCCAGCGACCTGTACATCACGGACGGGTCGATCGACGACTACCTCTGGGGCGCCCACAAGATCTTCGGCTACACGTTCGAGATGTACCCGAGGTCCGGTGGGGGTGGGTTCTACCCGCCCGACGAGGTGATCGGGCGGGAGACCTCCCGCAACCGCGACGCGGTGCTCCAACTGCTGGAGAACGCGGACTGTATGTACCGGTCGATCGGCAAGGAGAGCCAGTACTGCGGTTAGGGCCGACGACAGGCCCTAGTCGGCGCCCTCCTCGAAGTAGGCGTCCAGCACCGCGTCCAACTGCTCGTCCCACTCCTTGAAGTGGCTCCTGGCCGGCGCCTCGATCTCGATCGGGTACCAGCGCCGGTCAGGGGTGTGGACGGTGACGGTGTACCGCTTGCCGAAGCGGGCGGTCTCCGTCTCCACCGCGCCGATCTCGTCCCAGCGGAACTCGCACTCCTGGTCGTCGAGGGACATGCGTACGCCTCTGCGGTCGGCGACCATCCGGGCGCGGCGGTCGGACGCCTCGAAGACGGGGCCGCCGGCCTCGGTGTCCTCCTCCGGCTCGGAGGGGGACGCCTCCGCCGTCTCTTCCGACTCGGTGACGGCCTCCTCGGGGTCTGCGACCTCAGGCTCCTTCTCCGGCCCGTCCTCCTCCGTCCGTCCGGACGCTGGTGGCGTGAGCCCGGGGATGAAGGCCGGGTCGAATCCGGCGCCTTCCAGGGGCTGGCTGCTCGAACCTATGCGCTGCTCCACAGCGGAGCAGTATGGTCGACAAACCTGTGCGGCACACAGTCGACCCCGACTTCGTTATCAGACTCCTACACGAACAGACTCAACACCACCGTCACCACCAACCCCGCCACCGACAGCACACTCTCCAGCACCGTCCAGGTCTCGAGGGTGGGGGTGGGGTCAGCCGAGAACGGCCAGCGCGTCGATCTCGACGAGGAGACCCGCGGGCAGACCGACGTAGACCGTGGTGCGCGCGGCGGGCGGCCGGGTCAGGCCCTGCTCCTCGAAGTACGCGTCGTAGATCGCGTTGAACTCGGCGAAGTGGTCCACGTCCGTCAGGTAGACGCGGATCATCATCGCGTCGTCCCAGGATGCGCCGCCCTCCTCCAGGACCGCCCTGACGTTGGCCAGGGTCTGGAGGGTCTGCTCGCGCAGGGTCGGCCCGGCGGGCGTGGGGGCCCTGCCCTCCTCGGCGGGCAGGAAGCCGACCTGGCCGGCGACCTGGAGGATGTTGCCCTTCCTCACACCGTGCGAGAACTTCGCCGGCGGGGTGGTGTGGGTCTTCGGGGTGAGTGCGGTCTTGTCCGTCATACGGTGCCCTTCACTGGTGTCCTGCCGGAGTACTCGCCGCTGATGGCGTCCGCCGTACGGCGCACCAGCGGCAGGAGGGTGAGGAGTTCGCCGGCGGTGACGACGACGTTCGGCGCGGAGACCGACATCGCGGCGACGACCCGGCCGTCGGCGCCGCGGATGGGCGCCGCGACGCAGTTGACGGACTCCTCGTGGCCGCCGAGGTCGGTGGCCCAGCCCTGTTCGCGCACCTTCTCCAGCTCGCTCAGGAACGCGGTCGCGTGGGGTGTCGAACGGGACGTGTACGCGGGGTAGTCGAGCTTCTCCGCGACCGCCCGCCGCTCGTGCTCGGGCAGGTCGGCGAGCAGCAGCTTGGCGACCGCGGCGACGGTGATGGCGACGGGCTTGCCGATGCGGGAGTACATCCGCACGGGGTAGCGGCTCTCGACCTTGTCGATGTAGAGGACCTCGTTCTCCTCGTACACGGCGAGGTGCACGGTGTGCCCGCAGTTCTCGTTGAGGCGGACCAGGTGGGGGTGGGCGATCTCGCGGACGTCGAGGTTCTCCATCGCCTCCTGGGCGAGGGTGAAGAGCCGGGCGCCGAGGCGGTAGCGCTGGTCGGACTGGCGGTAGACGAGCCCGTGCTCGTGGAGGGTGCGCAGCAGGCGCAGGGCCGTGGACTTGTGGACGCCGAGGCGGCCGGCGACCTGGCCCAGGTCGGCGGGGCCCTCGGCGAGCAGCGGCAGGATGCTGAGCGCGCGGTCGACGGTCTGGCTCACGGTGTGGGTGCCTCCTCGTCGGCCCGCTGTGTCTCCTCGGTCCAGCCCGGACCGAGTCGCAGTCTCCCCCATGCCGCGTCGCCGAGGGCGGCGAGGCGGTCGGCGTGCTGCCGAGTGGGAGGGGCCGCGAGGTCGCCGGGGACGGTGAGGGCGGCGGCGGCCATCAGATGCCCGTGCCGCAGCCGGTCGCGTACGGGCAGTCCGCGCAGGGTGGCGGAGAGGAACCCGGCGGCGAAGGCGTCCCCGGCTCCGACGGCGGCGACGACGTCGACCCGGGGTGCGGGGACGAAGGTGGCGTCCCGCTTCTCGAAGACGGTGGCTCCGGCGGCGCCCTGCTTGACGACCAGCGCCTCGGGCTCGGGGAGGGCGGCGCGGACGGCGTCGGCGCCGTGCAGCCCCCACGCCTCGTCCTGCCCGACGAACACGAGGTCCGCGCCCCGGGCGAGGTCTCGCAGCACCGCCGGGGCGTCCGTGTCGCACCACAGGCCGGGCCGGTGGTTGACGTCGAAGGAGACCAGGGGGCGGCCGGGGCGGCGGGCGGTCAGGCCGCGCAGCAGGTCGCGGCAGGTCCCGGACAGCGCGGCCGTGATCCCGGAGAGGTGCAGCACGCGCCCGGCGCGCACCGCCGCCGGGTCCGGGTCCGTCGTGCTCATCGCGGACGCCGCGGAACCGGCCCGGTAGTACGCCACCTCGTGCGCGTCTCCGGCCCGGTCCCCGGCGGTGCGGAAGTAGATGCCGGTGGGACGGTCGCGGTCGCGCCTGACGTGCGCCACGTCGACGCCGTAGCCGCCGATCGCCCCGACCAGGTGATCACCGAACGGGTCGTCCCCCACCCTGCTGACCCATCGCGCGGAGTGTCCGGCCGCGGCCAGCACGCACGCCACGTTCGACTCCGCCCCGCCGATGCCGCGTTCGAAGGACGGCACGTCGGCGAGGCGGCCCGGCCGCGAGGGCAGGAGGGTGACCATGGACTCGCCGAGCGCGACGACGTCCACGACGTCGGGGGCGTTGCGGGGTCCGGTCGGGGTCACGATGCTCGTAGCTCCTCGTCGGGGTGCCGGGGCGGCCGGTGGCGGTTTCATTGACCGGCGGTGGCCGAGATGTTAGACAGCGCTCAGCGACATGCGCAATGAAGGTTGCAGATATTGCAACACAGCTGATCAGGGAGGCTTCATGACGGCCGACACTGCCCAGTCCCTCGCCCGGCTCGCCGCCGAACGCGTCGACCACCGCTTCAAGGGCCTCCCGCCGGACGCCGACGGACTGACCGTCGCCGAGCTGGCCGGGCAGCGCCGCAACCTCTTCACCGGCGGTTTCGCCACACCCGTGCTCGCGCTGTCCGCCGAGCGCCTGGAGCACAACCTGAAGCTGATGGAGACGTACGCGGCCCGGCACGGAATGGCCTTCGCGCCGCACGGCAAGACGTCGATGGCGCCGCAGCTGTTCCAGCGGCAGATCGAGCACGGGGCGTGGGGCATCACGCTGGCCGTGCCGCACCAGGTGCGGGTGGCGCGGGCGTTCGGGACCCGGCGCGTGTTCCTGGCGAACGAGCTGGTCGACGCGGCGGCTCTGCGCTGGATCGCGGCCGAGCTCGACGCCGACCCGGACTTCGAGTTGGTCTGCTACGTCGACTCCGTGCGCGGCGTCGAGCTGATGGACGCCGCGCTGCAGGGTGCCACGCGTCCCCTGGACGTCGTCGTCGAACTCGCCGCCGGTGAGGGCGCCCGGACCGGGGTCCGCACGGAGGCGGAGGGCGCGGCGGTCGCGGACGCGGTGGCGGGCACACGGACGCTGCGGCTCGCCGGTGTCGCGGGCTACGAGGGCGAGGTGCCGAAGGCCGACACCGAGCGGGTGACGGCGTGGCTGCGGCGGCTGGTCGCCCTCGCCGCCGGCTTCGACGAGGCCGGGCGTTTCACCGGGGTGGACGAGATCGTGATCAGCGCGGGCGGCAGCGCCTGGTTCGACGCGGTCGCCGAGGTCTTCGCGGAGATCCCCGGACTGTCCCGCCCCGTGCTGAAGTTGCTGCGCTCGGGCGCGTACGTCTCGCACGACGACGGCCATTACCGCAAGCTGACCCCCTTCAACCGGGTGCCCGAGGAGGGCGCACTGGAGCCGGCGTTCCGGCTGTGGACGCAGGTCGTGTCGCGGCCGACGGCCGGGCAGGCCTTCGTCAACGCGGGCAAGCGGGACGCCGCCTACGACATCGACCTGCCCTTCGCCCAGGTGATCCGCCGGGACGGCGCCGAGCGCCCGGCCACCGGTGTCTCGGTGACGGCCCTGTCCGACCAGCACGCCTGGCTCGCCACCACACCGGAGACGGATCTGGAGGTCGGCGACTGGGTCGGGCTCGGGCTGTCCCACCCGTGCACCTCGTTCGACAAGTGGCAGCTGATCCCCGTCGCGGAGGCGGACGGCACGGTCGTCGACTACGTGCGTACGTTCTTCTAGGAGGCCGGGGGCGATGGAAGAGCTCGTCATCCGGGACGCCGACGTCGTCGACGGCTCCGGCGCGGACGCGTACCGGGCCGATGTCGTGGTCGACGGCGGCCGGATCGTCTCCATCGTCAAGGAGGCCGCGGCGGCCGGCTGCCAGCGGCCGAAGGCGCGCCGCGAGCTGGACGCCGAGGGGCTCGTCCTCTCCCCCGGGTTCGTCGACATGCACGCCCACAGCGACCTGGCGCTGCTGCGCGACCCGGACCACAGTGCCAAGGCCGCGCAGGGCGTCACCCTGGAGGTCATCGGCCAGGACGGCCTGTCGTACGCGCCGGTCGACGACCGCACGCTGGGTGAGGTGCGCCGGGCGATCGCCGGGTGGAACGGCCCGGGGGACGACATCGACTTCGACTGGCGGTCGGTGGGCGGCTACCTGGACCGGCTGGACCGGGGGATCGCCGTGAACGCGGCGTATCTGATCCCGCAGGGCACGGTCCGGGCGCTCGCCGTCGGCTGGGAGGACCGCGAGGCGACGCCGGACGAGCTGGACCGGATGCGCCGGCTGGTCGCCGAGGGCATGGAGCAGGGCGCCGTCGGCATGTCGTCGGGCCTGACGTACACGCCGGGCATGTACGCGAAGGACGCCGAACTGACCGAGCTGTGCCGGGTGGTGGCGTCGTACGGCGGCTACTACTGCCCGCACCACCGCTCCTACGGCGCCGGGGCCCTGGCGGCGTACGAGGAGATGGTCGCGCTGACCCGGGAGGCGGGCTGCTCCCTCCATCTCGCCCACGCCACCATGAACTTCGGCGTGAACAAGGGCCGGGCGCCGGAGCTGCTGACCCTGCTGGACGAGGCACTCGCGGCCGGGTCCGACATCAGCCTCGACACCTACCCGTACACCCCGGGCTGTACGACGCTGGCGGCGGTGCTGCCGAGCTGGGCGGGCGAGGGCGGCCCGGAGGAGACCCTCGGGCGGCTGGCGGACAACGGCACGGCGGAACGCATCCGCCACCACCTGGAGGTCACCGGCTCGGACGGCTGCCACGGCGTGCCCGTCGAGTGGGACACGATCGAGATCTCGGGTGTGGGCGATCCGGCCCTGGCGGATTTCGTCGGCCGGACGGTCCAGGAGTCGGCGGACCGGCGGGGCGAGGCGCCCTGGGTGACCGCCCGGGGACTGCTGCTGGCGGACCGGCTGGCCCCCACGATCCTCCAGCACGTGGGCCACGAGGAGAACGTCCGGGAGATCATGCGGCACCGGGTGCACACCGGCGGCTCGGACGGCGTCCTCCAGGGCGCCAAGCCGCACCCGCGCGCCTACGGCACGTTCCCGCACTATCTCGGGCACTACGTCAGGGAGTCGGGGGTGCTGTCGCTGGAGGAGTGCGTCGCGCACCTCACCTCGCGCCCGGCCGCGCGTCTCCGCCTGCCCGACCGGGGTCTGGTCCGCGAGGGCTACCGGGCCGATCTGGTGCTCTTCGACCCGTCGAAGGTGGCGACGGGCGCCACCTTCGAGGAACCGCGCACGCTGCCGACGGGCATCCCGTACGTCCTGGTCGACGGCCGGTTCGTGATCGAGGACGGCCGGCGCACGGACGTGCTGGCGGGCCGGGCGGTCCGCAGGACTCCTCCCGCGTGACCGCCCGGCCGGCACCCTGCCTTACGGCTTGGGCAGGGTGCAGCCGCTCGCGCTCAGGTCGAGCTTGCTGTCGATCCCGAAGCACGCCGGGATCCCGTAGGTCTGCTGGGCGTAGTTGATGCCCTTGCGGACGGTCACGTTGCCGTTCGCGTCGACCTCGCACGGGTTGTTCACCGTGCAGCGCTCACCGTCCTCGTTGCCGGTGTTGTTGATGGCGACGACCTTGTTGGTGGCCTGGTCGACGACGGGCGAGCCGGACGTGCCGCCGATGGTGTTGCAGGCGGAGGTGTAGCGGACCGAGTCCTTCCAGGTCCAGTCGCCCTCCTTCAGGGTGGGCGCGAACCCGTCGATGGAGCAGCTGTAGATCCGCTTCCAGTAGCCGGAAGGGATGCCGATGGCGGTGCCGGCGGCCGGGCGGCTGTCGTTCAGCGTCAGCGCGTTGATGTCGTACGAGCTCTTGATCCGCGCGTACGTGGTGGTGAGCTGGTACAGCGCGACGTCCGTGTCGGTCATCGTGCCGTAGGCGAGCTTGGCGGCGCGCAGGGTGGCGACGCGCGAGCCGGAGGCGTTGAGCAGGCTGAAGGTGCGGCTGGAGGCCTTGTCGACGAGGACCTGGCCGGGGCCGGGGAACCCGGACTCCAGGCAGTGGCCGTTGGTCATCACGAGCGCCGGGTCGTTGTCCTCGGCGTCCGGCATGCGGACGACGGAGCCGGAGCAGTTGCTGAGCGCGACGGTGCCGGCGAAGTTCACGGCCTTGGCCTGCGGGCCGCGGAGTCCGGACAGCGTCTGCTCCACGGACGTGACCACGCCTGAGACGGCGGACGTGACCTTGCCCGTGTCCGCGGCCTTGCCGACGCCCGTGGGGGCAGCATCGGCGGCGGTCGCGGGGGCCGCGCCGGCCCCGGCTATCGCCAGGGCGCAGAACGCGGCGGCGAGAGGTTTTCTCATGGGGGGTCCCCTCTTGCGACGGAGGCGGCCGGAAATCCTCCGGCCGCCTGCACTGTTGTCATGTGCATTGTGATCGTCGCGAGGGGGCGGCACAAGAACCTGTTCCACAACCGGAACCTTGACGTCCCTTTTTGACCCTACTCAACCGCCCTGACGGGTCGGTCACTTGGGTCCCTTGGTGCCTCCCGGGCCGCGTCCGGGCTTCCCGTCGGGCCTGCCGGGCGCCGATGCCGTGACGGTGGGACCGGAGTCCGCCGGAGCACTGGCCGTGGGGGTGGCCTGAGGCGGCGCGCTGTCCGTGGCGGATGCGGACGGGGTCCGGCTCGGCGCGGCGGACGGGGTCGCGGACGCGTCGCCGGACGGCCCGTCAGAAGCCCCCGTCCGGCCGGTGAGCGGAGCGGCCGGGGTCGCCGCCGGACCGGTGCCCGCGGGCGGCGACTCCCCAGCCGTCGGGCCCGTGCGACCGCCCTCGCCGTCCCGCGCGCCGCCGGAGGACCCGCCCGAGAGGGAGAAGCCGGCGATCAGCGCGACCGCCGACACCGCACCCACAGCACCGGCGGCCACCGCCATGCGGCGACCGCGCCGGGGAGCCGGCTTGCGCCGGGCGCGGTGGCCCGCGCCGGACCGGCTCCGCGCCGGCACCACGGGCAGCTCGCGGGTGGCACCCACGTCGCCCGGGGCGTTCGCGCCGCCGTCCGCGTACGCGGCCCCCCCGGCGGCATCCCGGTCCGCGCCGTCGTACACGTCCCGCCATCCGTGCGCCGCCGCCGGGTCCGCGTACGCGTCGTACACCGGAGGCTCGGGAGCCTGCGGCAGGTACACGTTCGGGGGCTCCTGCGGCCCGCCGTCCGTCACTCCGTCGGCGTACTCGAATGACTTGGACATGGCGGCGCATTCTAGAGACTGAAGGTGCTGGTGGGACAGCGTGCGGCGATATCGCCCCAAAACCCCGCGTCTCACGTGGCGGAAAACACGGCCCGGGACGCGATACCGGGCCGTAAGCTCCCAGACATGCAGGTGATCCAGTCGACCAAGCTCGCCAACGTCTGTTACGAGATCCGGGGTCCGGTGCTCGAGGAGGCGATGCGGCTGGAAGCTGCCGGTCATCGGATCCTCAAACTGAACACCGGCAATCCGGCCGCGTTCGGTTTCGAGTGCCCGCCGGAAATCCTGGAGGACGTCCTCCGGAACGTGTCGTCGGCGCACGGCTACGGCGACGCCAAGGGCCTGCTGGCCGCGCGCCGGGCGGTCGTCATGCACAACCAGACCCTCGGCATCGAGACGGACGTCGAGCACGTCTTCATCGGCAACGGCGTCTCCGAGCTGATCGTGATGGCGATGCAGGGCCTGCTGGACGACGGCGACGAGGTCCTCGTACCCGCGCCCGACTACCCGCTGTGGACCGCCGCCG
Organism: Streptomyces sp. NPDC057424; assembly: GCF_042803315.1. Lineage (NCBI taxonomy): Bacteria > Bacillati > Actinomycetota > Actinomycetes > Kitasatosporales > Streptomycetaceae > Streptomyces > Streptomyces sp. NPDC057424. Next base: position 43,625 of record NZ_JBHVCP010000035.1, on the reverse strand, counting down.
TCTCCCTCTCCGGCGGCACCGCCGTGCACTACCGCTGCGACGAGCAGGCCGACTGGATGCCGGACCTCGCCGACATCGAGCGCAAGGTCACCGACCGCACCAAGGCGCTCGTGATCATCAACCCCAACAACCCGACCGGGGCCGTCTACGACCGGGCGATGATCAAGGGCCTGACCGACATCGCCCGCCGGCACAACCTGCTCGTCTGCTCCGACGAGATCTACGACAAGATCCTCTACGACGAGGCCACACACACACCGACCGCCTCCGTCGCCCCGGACCTGCTCACCCTCACCTTCAACGGCATGTCGAAGGCCTACCGCGTGGCCGGCTACCGGGTCGGCTGGATGTCGATCTCCGGGCCGCGGGCCCACGCCGACTCCTACATCGAGGGCCTGACGATCCTGGCGAACATGCGCCTGTGCGCGAACATGCCGGGACAGCACGGGGTCGTCGCCGCGCTCAGCGGGCGGCAGACGATCAACGACCTGGTGCTGCCGGGCGGACGGCTGCGCGAGCAGCGGGACACGGCGTACGAACTGCTGACCCAGATCCCGGGTGTGAGCTGCGTGAAGCCCAAGGGCGCGCTGTACCTCTTCCCGCGCCTCGACCCCAAGGTCTTCAAGATCAAGGACGACCGCCGCATGGTCCTGGACCTGCTCCGGCGCGAGAAGATCATGGTCGTCCAGGGCACGGGCTTCAACTGGCCGGAGCCCGACCACTTCCGGGTGGTGACCCTGCCCTCGGTCACCGACCTGCGGGACGCGATGGGCCGGATCGGCCGCTTCCTGGACGGCTACGGCCAGCCCTGACCCCACGAGCCCGAGACTCGCTCCGACTGCCCGCTCACGCTTCGTGTGCGGGCAGTCCGGCTTTGTGAACAGCTCAACTTTAGACGAAATCTAAGCTAGGATGGTTTCCTGTAAAACTTTGGAGGCCCTCCCATGTACGAACCGATCCGCGCCAAGTCGGTCCACAGCACGGTGGACGGCCCCAACCCCGACTTCCCCCACCGCTCCCGCGAGGAAGAGCTGGACATCCAGCTCGCGGGCCACCTAGCCGCCCTGCTCGCCGTCACGGACGAGCTGCGTGCGGCGCAGGGCTCGGCCGACCTGGACACGGCGGCGGAGCGGCTCGCGGAGCAGGTGAGCAGGCTGCGCGGCGGACGTGCCCCGGTGCGCGCGCCGATGAGCGGCCGACGCGAGCCGAGCGCCACCGACCTGCACCGGCGGGCGCACGCCCTGGCGGGCCGCGCGCTGGTCGTCGCCGCCTCCCGCGCCGACACGGCGGCCGCGATCCTGGCCGCCGAGCGGATGGACGCCCACACGGCGGCGCTGGAGCCGCGCGAACTCGCCTCCCGCTGAGCCCCGTTCCGGGCTCCCCCTGACGGCCCCGGTCCGCGCGCACCCGCAGCGACGCGCGGACCGGGCGCCATTAACCCTCCGCGAGGGCCATCGGGTACCCGCACCCGAAGCCCGTCACGCCTGTTGCGCACCGGGAGCAGCCGGTCGCGCCCCGGCCGTCGGCCACCTGCGGTGGGTTTCGGTCAACGTACCCCTCACAAGTCAGGATAGAACCGCGCATTCCGCCATGCCGCACGGCAGTTGAGGCGGTATCGCCCCGGTTTGACGCGGGGAAGCGGCGGGGCTGATTCCAGCCCGCATGCAGAGGACGTTCAAGGGCACACCGCGCCGATTTGTGCGCTTCTTGTGACAACTTGTGCGGCCGAAGTGACCGCATCGGTCACGCGTTCTGCCTGACTTCCGTGGGGGAAGCTGATGCATTCACGTGCGGGAAGCACGTCACTTTGGCGTGCCCGAAGAACACACAGAACCGCTCTCCTGTCCGCGATCACGACCGCCGCTGTGGTGCTCTCGGCGGCACCGGGGCTGGCGGCGGCGCCGAAGCCGGAGTTACCGGAGCCGGAGAGCCCCTGGACGAGACCGACCAAGGTGGAGGCTGCCGCGACACCGGCCGGATCGGTCAAGGCACCGGAATCGCAGGCTGAGGCCAAGCCGTCGGCCCCGGTTGCCGCGTGGCGTGCCGCGCAGCAGGCCCGTACGGGCGGCGAGGCGGGTGCCCGGCGTGCGGCGGCCGCTGCCGAGGCCACTCCGTTTGTTCCCGAGGGGCAGGGCGCGGTGCCCTGGCACCGGATCATCGACACGCGCCTCAGTGACGCGCTGGTGGCGCGGGTGAACGTCTCGAACGGCAACCTGATGCTCGCCGCGACGGACTTCGACATCGCCGGTGTCGGTCGGAAGCTGCTGCTGGCGCGCACCTACAACTCTCTGGAAGCGCCGTGGGGGAAGGTGTCGCAGCGCTGGTGGCAGGCGTACGAGCGCTACCTCCAGGCCGGCGACGGCGAGGTGGTCGTCCACGACGCCACCGGCGACGCCCTGCGGTTCAAGGAGACGAGCACCGGCGGCTACACCACACCGACGGGCTACTCCAAGGACCTGAAGAAGAACGCGGACGGCACCTACACCCTGACCGACCGCAAGTCCGGCTCCAAGGACACCTTCGACGAGCACGGCACGCTGACGAAGGTCACGGACAGGAACGACGGCACGATCACCGTCGACCAGCACGACGAGGGCAGCGAGCACAAGGGCTTCAAGCTCACCGAGACCCGCTCGGGCCGCTGGATCGACCTGGTGAAGACGAACCCCAGCCAGTGGCAGGCCAAGGACCACACCGGCCGCACAGCCGTCTTCGACCTGGACCCGGCGGGCAACCTGGCGAAGGTCACCGACACCGACGGCAAGGCCACCGCCTACGCCTACGACTCCTCACGCCGCCTGACCAAGGTGACCACCCCCGAAGGCACCGTCACCCTGTTCACCTACGACGACCACAACCGTGTGACGTCCATGCAGCGCGCCACCGAGTCCTCCGGCGGCGGCCACACGGGTCCGACCTGGCGCTACGACTACACGGCTGCCACCCCGGCCGACGCGGGCACCACGACGGTCACCGACCCCGAAGGCGACGAGACGCGGTACGCCCACAACGCGGACGGCGAGGTCACCAAGGTCACCGATCCCCTGAACCACTCCCGCCACGCCAAGTACACCAACCACCTGGTGCAGAGCGCGATCGACGCGATGGGCACGGGCGCGGACGGCGCGGGCGGCAACACCACCACCTACGGCTGGGACGGCCGCAACAACGCCCTCTCCCAGAAGCTCCCGCTCGGGGCGACAGCGTCCGTGACGAACTACCAGACGATCGCCGGCACCGACCTGCCCAACGACTTCACCACCGCGGACGGCCGCAAGGACACCTTCAAGTACGACACCAACGGCAACACCATGTCGGTGACCACCTCCGGCACGGCCGGCGGCACCCGCGAGTACACCTACAACAAGGACACACCGACCTGCGGCGGCTTCGAGGGCCAGCGCTGCACCGCCAAGGACGGCAACGGCAAGGTCACCTCGTTCACGTACGACACCAAGGGCAACCTCAAGACGGTCACCCCGCCGGCGCCGCTGGGCAAGACGGGCTACACCTACGACGCGCTCGGCCGGGTGGAGACCGTCACCGACGGACGCGGCGTCAAGACGGTCTACGTGTACGACAACCGCGACCGCGTGACGAAGGTGTCCTCCACCAACGCCACGGTCACCTACTCCTACGACGGCGACGGCAACGTCAGGACCCGCACGGACGCCTCCGGCACCACGGGCTGGACCTACGACAAGCTCAACCGCGAAAGCGTCCGGACCCTGCAGAACGGCGCCCAGACGGCGTTGGCCTACACCCCGGGCGGCGAGGTCGACTACTACACCGACCCGACCGGCAAGACCGACTACACCTGGGACAAGGCCGGCCGCCTGGACTACCTGACCGCCCCGGACGGCAAGAAGACCGACTTCGACCACGACGACAACGACAAGCGCACCAGGACCGTCTACCCCGGCGGCACGACGCAGTCGGTGACGATCGACGACAACGGCCGCCCCGAGGCCGTCAAGACCACCTCGGGCTCGACCACACTGATCGACCTGGCCTACGGCTACAAGAACACCGCGGGCAAGGACACGACGAAGATCCGCACTCGCACCGACAACCTGACCAAGTACAAGACCACTTACGACTACGACTCCCAGGACCGCCTGCGCTACGCCCTGGAAGCCGACTCCGCAGGCACGCGCAAGGCGTCATGGCTGTACTGCTGGGACAAGACCGGCAACCTCACGAGCCAGGACGGCACGAAGAACGCCTGCCCCGGCGGCACCACCTACACCTACGACGACGCGAGCGAGCTGACCGGCAAGAACGGCTCCACCACCGGCTGGTCCTACGACAAGCTCGGCAACGAGACGGCAGGCGCGAGCACCACCGCCCGCACGGGTGAGTCCTGGACGGACTACAGCCAGCTCTCCGGCATCACCACGGGCGGCAAGTCCTACGACCTGGTCCACGCGGGCACGGACAACTCCGAGCGCACCAAGCTGGGTTCGACGTGGTTCCACCACACCGCGCTCGGTCTGGCCTCCACGACGACGAACGGCGTGGACACCGGATTCATCCGCGAACCGGCGGGCACCTTGAACTCCATGACGACTGGGGGGAAGTCCTACTACTACCTCACCGACGCCACCGGCAACGTCCTCGGCCTCGTCGACGACACGGGCAAGCGCACGCACACCTACGCCTACGGCCCCACCGGTCTCCCCCGCGGCACCACCACCGAGGCCACCCCCCAGCCGCACCGCTACACCGGCGCCTACCTGGACCCGACGGGCCTGTACAAGATGGGGCACCGCTACTACGACCCCACCCTCGGCCGCTTCACCCAGCCCGACCCCTCCGGCCAGGAGAAGAACCCGTACCTTTATGCGGGCGGCGATCCCATCAACAATATCGATCCGTCCGGACTCGGACTCATAGACGCTCTTGGTCTGGTCGGAGATGGCATTACAGGTATCGCCCACCTGACACAAGGAGATACTCGAGCGCTGTGGGGCGACGTTGCTGGAGTAGTAGTGGGTGGACTTGCTGGGGCTGCGTGCGGAACGGCAGTCGCTGCGTCAGCCCCAGCGACAGTGGGAGGCTCGTTGGGAGCCACCGCTGGATGCTACGCGATTTCATGGAGTGCCGGACAGATTGCCTCCAACGCTGTTAGCGGAGGCTAGAGAGATCGGGATCCTGCGGCGGGGCATGCCAGCGCCCCGCCGCAGGGCCGAGGAATAAGGGGATCGTAAATGCCAAAGGTTGGATGGTCGCTGGAACAGCGCGCAGCAGTGAAGAGGTGGATGCTATTTTCCGCCCTTTTCACGGTAGCTGGAGTAGTCCTGTCAGTATTCCTCATCGTGGCAGGAAATTCCGGCGGCTGGGTCGTTCTCGTCATGACGCTATGCATATTCGGGGCCCTCTACTTGTTCGTCGGAAATGCCAAGAACAGGCAGCCCCGGTGACCGCTCGTTCTGGTTGGACGTCGGTTGCAACTGGTGGGACAGCAGCAGCACTTGGGAGTCATAATTCACCGCCGTCGGCTCCCGTACTCCAACGGTGGCCGACGGCGGGACCAGGTAGGAGGGAATCGCCTGTCTCAGCACGTGCGTACCGCTCGTCTCGCGCTACGTAGTGGGCGATAGCAGGGTGCCTTCGAACAGCTGGCTGCTTGTCGTCGGTCAGGCGGCCTTCACCAGCCTCGTCGGAGCCATCGCTGCCGTCGCCGGCCTGTTCGACTGGGCCGTTGGGGAGTCAGCCGTGCTGTTCGGCGCGGCCGGCCTCCTGGCGGGCAGCATCACCAGAGCCCGCCGAAAGGCCGGCTCCGGACCAGGAGGAGAGGCACGGTGATCCGCGCCGACCTTGGGAAGGTGGCAGCTCAGGCCGAGGGGGCCGACTTGAGGGACGATACGAAGGACGTCCGGGCCGGGGCCGTGATGGTGAGGACCGGGCCGTGGGGGACCTTGGAGTCACGGACGGGGACGACGGCGGTGTGGGCGTCGCAGACCTCGACGCAGGTGCCGCCGTCGCCGTTGCTGTAGGTGCTCTTGCGCCAGATCCCTGCGCTCGAGTCAGGTGCGTTGTTCGCCATTTCGGTCATCCTCAGCCGCTTGCTCGATCAGGGCGAGGAACGCCTCCGGGGGCAGTGCGGCGGCCCTGAGCCGATCGTATGCGCGGTACTGCCTCACGAGGGCCGGATCATCGATGGTGTCCCCGCTGTACTGCGCCTCCGTGTAAACCAGGGGCGGGGCACCCGGGAAGGCCATGACCATGGCCGAGCCCAGCATCAGCGGATACGCCCCGCAGTTCCACGGAAGGATCTGGGGAACGATCCGGCGGCGTCGCGCGAGTTCCGCGATCCGCTCTGACCGAGGCGGAATCCGGCCGAGGACTGGCGCTGCTGGACGCGCTGGCCCTGCGGTGGGGCGTGGAGCAGGAGGCCGGCCGCAAGACGGTGTGGTGCGAACTGTTCACCGACGCCGAAGCCGTCGCCGTCACCGCCGCCGGCACCCCGGATACGCCCGAGCGCCCCGGTCGACGTAGGCCGTCGGCCGGAGCGCTCGGTCAGCCATCGGCACGTTCGTGAGCCCGCTGGCGGGCCGTGCCGAAGGGGGCGGGGTGAGCCCGTCGCCGCCGGTCCCGTCGGGGCGGACGGAGTGCGGCGCCGGTCTCGGAACCCCGCACGCCGTTGTGCGGGTCCCGCCGGTGTGTCCCGCGGCCGGTCAGACGTGACGATCGCTGGTCAGGGCACATCCCGGACCTGACCGGCCGCGGAGCTCGGGGGTGGGGTTCAGCCCAGGCGCTCCACCAGGGCGCGGTACTGGTCCCACAGCTCCTTGGGCGTGTGGTCGCCGAAGGTGTTGAGGTGCTCGGGGACCAGGGCGGCCTCCTCGCGCCAGACCTCCTTGTCGACCGTGAGCAGGAAGTCGAGGTCGGAGTCGGCCAGTTCCAGGCCGTCGGTGTCGAGGGCGTCCTTGGCCGGCAGGATGCCGATCGGCGTCTCGACGCCCTCGCCCGTGCCCTCCAGGCGCTCCACGATCCACTTCAGGACCCGGGAGTTCTCGCCGAAGCCGGGCCAGACGAACTTGCCCTCGTCGTCCTTGCGGAACCAGTTGACGTAGTAGATCTTCGGCAGCTTGGACTGGTCCTTGTCCTTGGCCACGTCGACCCAGTGGGCCATGTAGTCGCCCATGTTGTAGCCGCAGAAGGGCAGCATCGCGAACGGGTCGCGGCGCAGCTCGCCGACCTTGCCCTCGGCGGCGGCGGTCTTCTCGGAGGCCACGTTGGCACCGAGGAAGACGCCGTGGTTCCAGTCGAAGGACTCCGTCACCAACGGCACGGCGGTGGCGCGGCGGCCGCCGAAGAGGATCGCCGAGATCGGCACCCCCTTGGGGTCCTCCCACTCGGGCGCGATGATCGGGCACTGCGAGGCCGGGACGGTGAAGCGGGCGTTGGGGTGGGCGGCCGGGACGCCGGACTCGGGGGTCCAGTCGTTGCCCTTCCAGTCGGTCAGGTGGGCCGGAGTCTCCTCCGTCATGCCCTCCCACCAGATGTCGCCATCGTCCGTCAGCGCCACGTTCGTGAAGACGGAGTTGCCCCACAGCGTCTTCATCGCGTTGGCGTTGGTGTGCTCGCCGGTGCCGGGCGCGACGCCGAAGAAGCCGGCCTCGGGGTTGATGGCGTAGAGCCGGCCGTCCTCACCGAAGCGCATCCAGGCGATGTCGTCGCCGATGGTCTCGACCGTCCAGCCGGGGATGGTCGGCTCCAGCATGGCGAGGTTGGTCTTGCCGCAGGCGCTGGGGAAGGCCGCGGCGACGTACTTGGACTCGCCGCGCGGCGGGGTGAGCTTGAGGACGAGCATGTGCTCGGCGAGCCAGCCCTCGTCACGGGCCATGACGGAGGCGATGCGCAGGGCGTAGCACTTCTTGCCGAGCAGGGCGTTGCCGCCGTAGCCCGAGCCGTAGGACCAGATCTCGCGGTCCTCGGGGAAGTGCGAGATGTACTTCGTCTGGTTGCAGGGCCAGGGGACGTCCGCCTGGCCGGGCTCCAGCGGGGCGCCCAGGGTGTGGACGGCCTTGACGAAGAAGCCGTCGGAGCCGAGCTCGTCCAGGACCGCCTGGCCCATGCGCGTCATCGTGCGCATCGAGACGGCGACGTACGCCGAGTCGGTGATCTCCACACCGAGCGCGGACAGCGGCGAGCCGAGCGGGCCCATGCAGAACGGCACGACGTACATGGTCCGGCCGCGCATCGAGCCGCGGAACAGCCCGCCCTGCCCCCCGGAGCCCCGGAAGATCTCCCGCATCTCGGCGGGGGCCTTCCAGTGGTTGGTCGGGCCCGCGTCCGCCTCTTTCTCTGAGCAGATGAACGTCCGGTCCTCCACGCGGGCGACGTCGGTGGGGTCGGAGGCGGCGTAGTAGGAGTGGGGGCGCTTGATCGGGTCGAGTTTGCGGAAGGTGCCCCTCTCCACGAGCTCCTCGCACAGTCGCTCGTACTCGGCCTCGGATCCGTCACACCAGACCACGTTGTCCGGCTGCGTCAGTTCAGCGATCTCGTTGACCCACGAAATCAGCCCCTGATGGGTGGTGGGGACGGGGGGAGCCGCGATGTCGCGCGCCACGATTGCTCCTAAATGAGGGTTTTTTTGTGATGTGGAGGCCCCGTGGGGGCTGCGACCCGGATGCTTCAGGGTGGATCTTGGCGCTCATCCGGTGCCGACCGCACTCATTTGATCATCCGACGTACGCGCCCATCTGTCCAGAGGAGCGCACAGGTGAGCAACGTGAGGCTCGCCACGGTTTCCCGAGCCCCTTTACATGCACGTTGCGTTCACCGGGCAGTCCGTTTGCGTGACCATCATCAGGTCGCCGTGAGAGGATGGCCACTCTTCGCCTGTCAATCCGTGGCACCGATACGCCACTTACGGTTCCGTAGCTACCATTCGGTCATGACTGCGTTCGTCCCCGACGCGCCCACGGACTCGGCGGCCGACGGCCACGGTCCGCAGGCGCTCTCCCTGCCGCACCCGGTGAAGCCGAAGCTGCGCGGCTGGTTGCACCTGGGCATGTTCCCGGCCGTTCTCGTCGCGGGCCTGGCCCTGACCGCCCTCGCCGACTCCCCCAGAGGACGCATCGCCTGCGGCGTCTTCGCACTGACGGCATGCCTGCTGTTCGGCGTGAGCGCGCTGTACCACCGGGGCAACTGGAGCCCGCGCATGGACGGCGTCCTGCGCCGGCTGGACCACGCCAACATCTTCCTGATCATCGCGGGCACGTACACACCGCTGACCATGCTGCTCCTGCCCGGCAGCAAGGGGCAGTGGCTGCTGTGGGGCATCTGGGCCGCGGCAGCGGCCGGCATCCTCTTCCGCGTCTTCTGGGTCGGCGCCCCGCGCTGGCTCTACACGCCCTGTTACATCGCGATGGGCTGGGCGGCCGTGTTCTACCTGCCGGACTTCATGCGGACCGGCGGCATCGCCGTCCTCGTCCTGGTCATCGTCGGCGGCCTGCTCTACAGCGCGGGCGGCGTGGTCTACGGCATCAAGCGGCCGAACCCGTCACCGCGCTGGTTCGGCTTCCACGAGGTGTTCCACTCCTTCACCCTGGCGGCTTTCGTAGCGCACTACGTGGGGATCTCGCTGGTGGCGTACCAGCACGGGTAGCAGCTGCCGCGCAGCACAGGGCCACGGCTTTCCGCGCCGTGGCCCTTTCTCATGCCCTCACACGTTTCCCCACACGTTGACAGTGAGACTCTTTTGAGAGTAACTCTCATTTCATGGCTACTGTCACTCAGCAGGACCTCAGGCGCGGGGGCCCCCGCCGCTGGTGGGCGCTCGGCGCCCTCGTCGCGAGCATGCTCGCGCTGGGTTTCGATCTGACGATCCTCAACGTGGCGCTGCCGACGATGGCCACGCAACTGGGCGCGACCACCGGCGAGCTGCAGTGGATCGTCGACTCCTACGTCGTCGTGTTCGCGGCGCTGATGCTGCCCGCCGGACTGCTCGGCGACCGGTTCGGGCGGCGCCGGATGCTGGTCACGGGCCTGGTGGTGTTCCTCGCCGGGTCGCTGGCCGGCACGGTGGTCGACACCCCGGAGCTGGTGATCGCGGCCCGCTCCCTGATGGGTCTCGGCGCCGCGCTGGTGATTCCGCTCGGCCTGTCCGTGCTGCCGTCGATGTTCGGCGAGGAGGAGCGCGGCAAGGCCGTCGCCGCCGTCACCGCGTCCATGGCCGCGGGGATGCCGCTCGGACCGCTGGTCGGCGGGCTGCTGCTGGACCACTACTGGTGGGGCTCGATCTTCCTGATCAACATCCCCATGGCCGCGATCGGCATCGCCGCCTGTCTGCTCCTGCTGCCCGAGTCCCGCGACCCGTCCTCACCCCGGGTGGACGCCCTGTCGACCGCGTACAGCGCGCTGGGGCTGGGTGCCCTGGTCTTCGGCATCATCGAGGCGCCCGGGCGCGGCTGGGGCAGCGCTCTGGTGCTCGGCTCGTTCACCGTGTCCGCCGCGCTGCTCACCGCCCTCGTCGCGCGGGAGCGCCGCGCGGTGCGGCCCATGCTGGACCTGACACTGCTCGGCCACCGGGGGTTTCTCTTCAACAGCCTGGCGGCGACGCTCGGCACGTTCGTCTTCTCCGGGCTGCTGTTCATGCTGCCGGCGTATCTGCAGGAGGTCGGCGGCAGCGACGCCTTCGGCACCGGGCTGCGGCTGCTGCCGATGATGGCCGGGCTGATGGTCTCCGCACGGCTGAGCACCCTGCTGGTGCGGCGCACGGGACCGCGCCCGGTGGTCACCACGGGTCTGCTGGTGCTGTGCTGCGCCGCGCTGCTCGGCTCCCGCACGGAGCCCGCCTCCGGTTACGGCTTCACCGCCCTGTGGCTGACGATCGCGGGCCTGGGCTTCGGTCTGGCGATGGTGCCCGCGATGGACGCGGCGCTCGGCGGCATCCCTGCCGAGGAGGCGGGCAGCGGCTCCGGACTGCTGATGACGCTGCGCCAGGTGGGCGGCGCCGTCGGCATCGCGCTGCTCGGCAGCCTCGTCGCGGGCGCCTACGACGACCGGCTCGACACCGCCGGACTGCCCCAGGGGGCGGCGGACGCCGCACGCGACTCGCTCAGCGGCGCACATGCCGTGGCCGAGCAGCTGGGGCTGCCGGAGCTCGCCCGCTCCGCCGACGCCGCATATGTGGACGGCATGTCCACGGTCCTCGTGGTCTGCGGTGTCGCGGCCCTGGTGACGGCGGCGCTCACGGCACTGCTGCTGCCCAACCCGCGGACCGCCGCGCAGGCCCGACAGCCCGGAGGGCTCGGCGGGCCCGGGGAAGCCGGAGGGGCCGGGGAAGCCGGAGGGGCCGAGGAGGCAGGAGGGGCCAGGGAGCCCGGAGGGGCCAGAGGGGCCGGAGGGGCCAGAGGGGCCGGAGGGGCCAGGGAGCTCAGGGAGCCGCAGGCCGAGGCGGCCTCGGACGCGGGCGTGGCCCGGCTGGAGGCCGATGACCGACAATGAGCCGTATGACCACGGCACGGACCCCTGTTCCCGACGCCGCGCGGCATCTGAGCCTGCGGGAGCGCAAGAAGATCAAGACACGGATCGCGATCAGGGACGCCACGTACGCCTTGATCAAGGAACAGGGGTACGACGCCACCACGGTCGAGCAGATCGCGGAGCGCGCCGAGGTCTCGCCGAGCACCGTCTTCCGCTACTTCCCCACCAAGGAGGACATCGTCCTGACGGACGAGTACGACCCCTTGGTGGAGGACCTGCTGCGGGCACGGCCCCGGGACGAACCGGTCCTGGAGTCGCTGCGCTGGTCGATCCGCCAGGGAATGACCATGGCCCTCGCCGACACCGCGGACTCCGAGCAGGACGAGATGATCCTGCGCATCCGGCTGATGGTCGAGGTGCCCGCGCTGCGCGCGCGGATGCTGGAGAGCATGTCCGTCACCGGCCGCCTGCTGTGCCGGGCGCTGGCGGAACGCACCGGACGCGACGAGGACGAGCTCGAGGTGCGGGTGTACGCGATGGGACTGATGGGCGCCCTGCTGGAGGCGATGATCTACTGGGTCGAACGGGACTTCCGGGACGACCTGCCGGAACTGGTCGACCGCACCCTCGACACCCTCAAGGACCTGCCGAAACGGCCACCCGCTTCCGGGGCCCCCATGACATCCTGACCGGGTGAACGGTCCCGAGATCCAGGTCGAGTTCGCCTCCGAGCTTCATGTGTTCGTACCCCGTGCCCGGCAGGCGGGCACCCTGCGGGCCGCCACGGACGGCGTCTCCAGCCTCGGCCATGTCATCGAGTCGCTGGGTGTGCCGCTGACCGAGGTCGGCGCGCTGCTCGTGGACGGCCGCGAGGTGCCCTTCGCGCACGTCCCGGCGGCCGGTGAGTCGGTGACCGTACGGACCGTCGCGCGCCCCCAGCAGGTCCCGGGTCACCTGCGCTTCCTCCTCGACGTGCACCTCGGCACGCTGGCCCGCCGACTCCGGCTGCTCGGCGTGGACACCGCGTACGAGTCGACCGACATCGGCGACCCGGCGCTGGCGGCCCGTTCGGCGGCCGAGCAGCGGGTCATGCTGAGCCGCGACCGGGGGTTGCTGCGGCGCCGCGAGCTGTGGGCGGGGGCGTTCGTCTACAGCACGCGACCCGAGGAGCAGCTGCGGGACGTCCTGGACCGGTTCCAGCCCGAGCTGCTCCCGTGGACGCGCTGCACCGCCTGCAACGGGCTGCTGCGCGAGGCGACCAAGGACGAGGTCGCGGCCCAGCTCAAGCACGGGACGCACGCGACGTACGACGTGTTCGCGCAGTGCGCCGCGTGCGGCCGGGCGTACTGGAAGGGCGCGCACCACGAGCAGTTGGAAGCCATCGTGGAGCGCGCCCTCGCCGAGTTCGGCGGCTAACTCCTCCTCATGTCTCCCTTGCCGCAGGCGATTCCGTCCCCGTTCCGGTCCAGGCGCAGCGGGTCGTCCTTGCCGTTGACCTTCAGGCGGCCGTAGTCGTTCGCCTTGAGCCACTCGCAGCGGGCCGCCGTCGACTTCCTCACCTCCGCCGGGAAGTCCGTCGGCACGCAGACGTTGATCGAGCCGTAGTGCCGGTCGCAGCCGGAGATCGTGGGGCTGACCTTCTGCGAGGCGCGCTTCTTGCCGGGCCCCGCGACCTTGCCCTCGGGCGAGTCCGCGAAGTCGTGGACGTGGGCCGAGGCGTCCGTCGCCTTCAGCGCCTGCGGGCCCTGCAGGTGCACCCACTCGGCGACCGACGGCACTCCGTTCGCGTCGACCGCGAAGAGCATGTACCAGCCGGGCGGGGCCAGGTTGGGGTTGCTCGTCACGTTCAGGTCGACGTTGTTCCCGTCGACGGACAGCGGCAGGTCCACGAACCGCTGGTTCGGGTCGGAGGAGTGCGTGACGGCGGCCGGGCGGATCAGCTCGGCCTTGGCGACGGGCCGGTCGACGGTGATCCGCTGGGTGTCGCCGTAGTTCCACTCGGTGTCGATCACCGAGGTGATCGTGGGGCGCGGGCCCTTGAACAGGTAGGGCGGGCTGTAGACCGACACGTCGTGGTTCCAGGAGCCGTTGCCCGGGTTGTCGCCGGTGGTCATCACGCGGCCGTCGGGGAGCAGGAACGCCGAGGAGTGGTAGCCGCGCGCCTCGGGGTCGACGGCCACCGGGTCGAAGGTCTCCGACTCGGGGTCGAAGATCGACGTCTCGTAGACCGGGTTGGCACGGTTGTGCAGCGCGCCGCCCGTCTCCAGCACCTTGCCGTCGGGCAGGAGCACCGCGGAGACGTACATCTTGCCCTGGTCGCCGGTCTGCGGGACCGGGCCGTTGCCGAGGTCGACCGTGCCCTGCGGGATCGGCGGCCCGGCCACGTAGGAGGGGTTCGGCTGCTTGAGGTCGATGATGTCGGTCAGGCGGTTCGCCTCCGGGTTGGAGTCGATGTTCCCGCCGCCGAGGGTGAGAACCTTCTGGTCCTGCGCCGGGGGCAGCAGCACGCTGGCCGACTGGTCGCGCTCGTCCTTGTCCCGCAGGCCCGGGACCTGGGTGATGGTGTTGGCGTCGTAGTCGTAGATCGCCGAGCCGGTGCCGGGGATGTTGTTGCCGAAGACGTGGCTGCCCGAGTAGAAGAGGCGGCCGTCCTGCATGAGGATCATCGACGGGTACAGGCCCCAGTACGACCAGGTCTGGTTGACCTTCCACAGCGGCTGCCACTGCTGCTCGGCCTCGGAGAACAGCTCGGCGGCGACCGAGCCGGTGGAGTCCTCGCGCAGCCCGCCGAAGGAGATGACGTCACCGTTGCCGAGGATCGTCGCCGACGGGTACCAGTGGCCGTCGTTCATGTCGTTGGTCTTCGTGTAGGTCTCGGTCTCCGGGTCGAAGACGTACGAGTCCTTGTAGCCCTGGTAGCCGACGCGGCCGTCCGCCGTCGGGTAGCCCTTGTTGCCGCTCATCACGAGCACGCGCCCGTCCTGGAGCTGCACGTGCCCCGCGCAGAACATGTCCTTCGGCGTCGGGATGACCTTGTAGGAGCCGTCCGCCGGGTCGTACACCGCCGAGGTGAAGGTGCCGGCCTCGAACATCGACTCGTCGTTTCCGGAGCCCGCGATCAGCAGGACCTTGCCGTTGTGGAGCACGACGGAGTGCATGGAGCGCACCGGGTTCTGCGTGGGCAGCACGTCCCACTTGCCGTTCGCGCACTGCTCGGCCGTGCCCGTGCACTCCGGGGGCAGGACCGGGTCGGGGACCTGGTCCATCGTGTAGTCGTCGGTGGTGGCGGAGCCGGTGCCGTAGACGGAGACGCCCCAGGAGATGCGGTCGGTGCCGGCCGGGACCTCGGGCGTGCGGACCGTGGCCTCGGTCCAGTCGCCCGCCATGTCCAGCGTCTTCAGGTCGGTCCAGTACTGCCAGCCGGCCGTCGTGTCGTGCCGGAACAGGGTGATCGCCGCGTCCGGGGTCGTCGTCCTGTACCAGAGGCCGAGGTCGTACTGCTTGCCCGGCGTCACCACCGGGGCGCACGCGACGGACTCGGTGATCAGCGCCTTGCGGTCGCCCTCGACGCGGCGGGTCAGCTCGACCTTCATGGCCTTGGAGCCGGTGTGCGCGTCGGCCGTGGTGGTGAAGGTGAAGTCGTTGTCGCCCCAGCCGGACTTCTCCCAGCAGTACGGCATGTCGCCGGTGCCGGCGGTCTCGAAGCCGGGGTTCTTGATGAGGTTGGCGGCGGAGGCGGGCTGGGGCGCGGTCAGCAGGAGGCCGGCCGTGAGCGCGCCCACGCCGACGAGTGCGGTTCTTCTCCGGTACTTGTTCACAGGGCTCTCCTTGCGGTGCGGCCGCCGCGCACGGACTCCTCACGACCCCGGCGCGGCAGGTAGACCAGCGCTTCGGTCCCGGCGAAGCGCAGGACGAACGTCGTCACCAGCGCGAGCGCGGTGGCCGACAGCACACCCAGATCAAACTGGTGCACGAACAGGGCGATCAGCGGGATGCGCAGCACCAGATCGGCGTTGGCGAGCAGCGCGAACCGCCCGGCCCGGTCCCACCAGCGCCGGTGCCGGCGCCGCTCGCGGAACAGCAGGTGCTCGATGAGCACGAAGTTCCAGGCGACGCCGAGCTGGTTGGCGAGAACCTCCGCCGGTACGTAGTGCATGCCGGCGGCGGTCAGCGCCCACAGGCCGACCAGGTTGGGCAGGAAGCCGGTCAGCCCGATCAGCCCGAACCCGACCATGCGCGCGGCCGGGGAGGCGGTGCGCAGCCCGGCCAGATGGCGCAGGAAGCGGAAGCCCTCCTGCGCCGTCGACTTGGACTCCCCGGCGAACCGGTCCTGGAAGACGAAGGGCACCTCGGTGACCGTGCGCGGGCGGCTGCGGACGGCCAGTTCGAGGAGGATCTTGTAGCCGAGCGGCTGGAGGACCTCGGCCGTGACGGCGCTGCGGCGGATCGCGAAGAAGCCGCTCATCGGGTCGCTGATGCCGTGCAGCCGGCGCGGGAACAGCGCCTTGGTCAGCCAGGTCGCCCCGCGCGAGACGAACACGCGGTAGCTGCCCGCGAGTCCGGCCCGGCTGCCGCCCTTGATGTACCGGGAGGCGACGACGAGCCCGGCGTTCGCCCGCTCGCCGGTGGCGACCAGGTCGGGCACGAGGGACGGCGGGTGCTGGCAGTCGCCGTCCATGACGACGATCCAGTCCGAGGTGGCCGCCTTCAGGCCCTCGACGACCGCGCCGCCGAGCCCGCCCACCGGCTCCTCGCGGTGCAGCACGGTCACCGGGAACGGGCAGTCCTGCGCCGCCTTCTCGATGACCTGGGGCGTGTCGTCGGTGGAGTCGTCCACGAACACGACCTCGCAGGGCAGCCGGGCCGGGACGGCCTCGGTGATCTGGCGCAGCAGCTGCCGAACGTTCGCCGACTCGTTGAACGTCGGTACGACGATGGTGACGGCGCCCGGTTCGGGGATCTCGGCGGTCTCGACGACCTCGGCGGGGACGGTGGACTCCTGGCTCATCGCGCGCCTCCGGCGGACGTCTGGATCTGGCGGATCTCGATGCGGTCCTCGCCGGTGCCGAAGGTGGCGACCGGGTCCGAGTGCTCCATGGCGGCCTTGACGTTGGGCAGGTCGGCCGCGTCCCGCCTGACGGTCGGCGAGGCGACGACGTAGTCGAGGTCCTTCCAGCCGCGCGGCATCGTCTTCGTCACCGCCGGGTCGAGGTCGGCCTTGTAGAACCAGATGACGCCGAGGCCCGGCCGGTAGCCCTGGTGCACCAGGTCCAGCCAGAGGGCGTCGTCCACCAGCACCCGGGTGCGCTCCGGGTCCTCGACCTCCGTGGCCAGCCACTTGGAGGCGGCCTTGTAGGGGGCGTTGGCGTCGGTGGTGACGGCCGTGCGGGCCCCGTCGTACCAGTGCGGTACGACATAGGCGCCGGCGGCCAGTGCGAGGACGGCGGCGAGCGCGTACCGGCCCACGCTGACGTACCGCTTCTCCGCCTCTGAGCGCCAGCGGCTCAGCACCGCGTGGGCGACGGAGGCGGTGCCTCCGGCGAGGACCAGCGCGAGGAACGGCAGGGCCTGGATGACGTACATCGCGGGCAGGTAGCCGTTCGGGCGCAGGGCCAGCGCGGCGAGGATCGCCACGGCCAGGGCCGGTCCGGCCAGGGCGCGTGCGGTGACCGACCAGCGCCAGGTGACGAGGAGGAGCAGGGCGCCCGCGAGGCCGCCCAGGGGCAGGATCTTGTCGTAGTACAGCCACGACTGGAGCACGCCCCAGGAGCCGGAGCCCTCGTCGAGGATGAAGCCCGAACCGGGTCTGGTCATCTGGTACGTGACGCCGTCCCAGAGGGACACGTGCCCGGCGCCCGGCAGCAACTCGCCCTTGAGCAGGGCGAACAGCGGGTACGAGAAGCCGATCAGGGCGCAGGCCGTGACGGCTCCGGTGAGGGCGAACTTGCGGGTGTCCTTGTGGCTGTGGCGCCACATGGTGAGGAACAGCGCGGGCAGGACGACGAGCATCGTCTCCTTGGTGAGGACGGCCGTGGCGGCCGCGATGCCCGCACCGAAGTGGTGCCAGAGGTGACGGCTCGGGGAGGCGGCCAGCGTGAAGGCCAGCAGCGTCCACATCACCGCGAGGTTGTCGAGGAAGATCTCCCGCTGGAGGACGACCGACAGCGGCGAGAGCCCGAAGAACACCATGCCGAGCGCGGCCGCCCAGCGGGGCAGCGCCAGGCGCCGTCCCAGCACGAAGATCAGGACGGCGCTGATGCCGCTGATCACCAGCATCGCGGCGCGCATGGTGCCCACCGTCATCGACTCGGGGCTGATCAGCGCGGGGATCCAGGTCAGCAGGGCGATCTGGATCCAGCCGAGCGGCGGATGGTCGTACCAGTAGGTGTAGTGGGCGAGGCCGTTGCCCTGCTGGACCGACCAGGCCTGGGCGAGGTAGGTGCCCTCGTCGTCGCTGAGGGCCGGGTAGTCGGCGATGTTCCATCCCTGCACGACGAGGATCGCCACGAGCAGGACACCGCACAGGATCAGGTCGGACCGGGAGGAGCGCAGCCGGCTCGGCGGCTCCGGTCGCCGGTGCGCACCGGTGCGGAGCGCGGGCCGGCGCTGCGCGGGGACCTTCGCAGCGGTCACCGCGGGAAGGGTGGAGGTCACGCGGGAACGTCCTCTCGGGTCACGGGAACGTCCTCCCGGCTCACTGCCGCCTCGTCGAGATGCGCGCCGACATGGGACGTAAGCTCCCAGTCGTTGCGGCCGCGCTGCTCACGCCACACGGCCCGCACGGCCGCGCCGGCGAGCAGGACCTGGTAGAAGGGGCCGCCGAGGATCAGCTTCAGGTAGTGCCCGAAGCGGACGCGCAGCCCGTACTGCTTGCCGAAGTCGTGCAGCCCGACGACCTCGAAGACGAAGGTGACCAGGGCGGTGACGGCCGGCAGGAAGGTGATGAAGGCGATGCCGACGGGCACGTCCAGGAACAGGGCGATCGCCACGTTCAGCGGAATGATCAGGCCGGTGAAGGCCTGCATGAACGGCGTCATCAGGGTGTAGCGGGCGAGCAGCCGCTGCCCGAGGGTGGGCAGTTGCTTCCAGTCCTTCTTCCGGTACACCTGCAGGAACCCCTGGTTCCAGCGGGTGCGCTGCTTCAGCAGGGACATCAGCGAGCCCGGGGTCTCCTCGCGGGTCACCATGTCGGAGTCGTAGGCGACGACGACCTTCTTGCCGACGCTGGAGAGCCTGACGCCCAGGTCGCAGTCCTCGGCGAGGCAGTTCGGGTCCCAGCCGTCGGCTTCCCGCAGGACGTCCGTGCGGACGAAGACGGTGTTGCCGCCGAGCGGAATGAAACCTTTCTGCGCGTGCAGGTGGAGCCGCGAGCGGAACCAGAAGAAGTACTCCAGGCAGTTGCGCAGGCTGTACCAGCTGGAGTGGAAGTTGATCAGCTGCACCCCGCCCTGGACGACGTCCGCGCCGGTGGTGCGGAAGGCGTGGTCGACGTGGGCGAGAAGCTCGGGGTGGACCTGGTCCTCCGCGTCGAAGACCCCGACGACGTCGCCGCGGCAGTGCGGCAGCGCCGTGTTCATCGCCTTCGGCTTGTTCTTCTTCTCGTGCGTGTCGACGACGACCCGGACCCGTCCATCACGCGCGGCGGCCCGCTCGGCCACCGCGGTGGTCTCCGGGTCGTCGTGTCCGACGATCACGATGATCTCGAAGTCGGTGTGGCTCGACTCCAGCAGCCGCTGGATCGTGTGGTCCAGCACCGCCTGTTCGTGCCGCGCGGGCAGCAGCAGCGAGAAGGAGACGTGCTCGTCCCCGTCCGGACTGCTGAACCGGGTGGAGGCGAGCACTTCCGGCGTACGCCAGGCGTGCATCTGCCACCACAGGGTGAACGCCGCCATCCAGAACAGGGCCAGTGAAACGGCAGCGATGAAGACAGACGTCAGCAAACAGATCCCCCCAGATCCCAGAACCCCCTGTCGTGACGGTGGGCCGGTGCGGCCTCATCCGCCACGTCACTGTGCAGAGATTAGGGGGGAACTGTGAAGCCTGGGGGCTGTTCAGATAAAGACCATGTTTCCGTTGATACGTGACTTCAGCCACTCAAGACCGCACGCAGGCGGGCGAGTTCGGTCGTCGGGGCGTCGCAGGTGAAGTTACGGCAGACGTACGCGGCCGGTTCACCATCGACCAGCGGACGGTCCGCGAGCAGCGGGAACTCGTCGCTGCCCGGGGCGCCCACGGCGACCACCGCACCGGGCGCGGTGCCCAGAAGTGCCGTGCGGTGCAAGGCTTTTGTGCCCTCGTCGTCCAGGGCCGGGCCCACGATCGCGACCTCACGCGGACCGTCCAGCACGGCCTCCGCCGCGGCCAGCCCCCAGCCGATGAACCGGGGCACCCGCGGGCCCAGCGCCTTCACGACACCCAACGCCCTCTCGGCGGCGGCCCGATGAGGCTCGGAGCCGGTGTGCGCGGCGTAACTCAGCAGGGCGTTCGCGGCCGCCGTCCAGCCTGACGGGGCCGCGTTGTCGGTCGGGTCCTGCGGGCGGCGGATCAGCCGCTCGGCGTCGGCCGCCGTGTCGTACAGCGAGCCCGACTCGGGGTCGGTGAAGCGGGCCAGCACGTGATCGAGGAGGAACCCGGCGAAGTCCAGCCAGACACCCTCCCCGGTGACGGACGCGAGCGCGAGGAAACCCTCCGCCACATCCGCGTAGTCCTCCAGGACACCCGCGTTGGCACCGGCGTGGCCGTCCTTGCTGGTGCGGGTGAGCCGGGCCTGCTCGTCCAGGTGCAGCCGGACGAGGAGGTCGGCCGCGGCAACGGCGGCCTCGACCAGATCAGGCCGGCCGAAGTAGGCGCCGGTCTCGGCGAGCGCGGCGATCGCCAGGCCGTTCCAGGCGGCGACGACCTTGTCGTCCCGGCCGGGCGCGGGCCGCCCGGCCCGCCGCGCCAGCAGCCGCTCCCGGATCGAGGCGATCTTCCCCGCGTCGGACAGACCGTCCCGCACGGGCAGTTGGAGGACGGAAGCGCCCTCCTCGAACGTGCCCTCCTCGGTCACACCGAAGTGCTGCGCGGCGAGGTCGGCGTCCTGCTCACTGAGAACCTCCCGCAACTGCTCCGGCGTCCACACGTAGTACGCGCCCTCGACGTGCTTACCCGTGCCGTCGTCGCTGTCGGCGTCCAGCGCGGAGGCGAACCCGCCCTCGTTCGTGCGCAGTTCGCGCACCATGAAGTCGGCGGTCTCCAGAGCGACCCGGCGCGCCAGCTCCGAGCCTGTGGACCGCCACAGGTGGGCGTACACCCGGCACAGCAGGGCGTTGTCGTACAGCATCTTCTCGAAGTGCGGCACGATCCAGTCACGGTCGACGGAGTAGCGGGCGAAGCCGCCCCCGAGCTGGTCGTACATACCGCCCCGGGCCATCCGCTCACAGGTGTCCTGCGCCATCTCCAGGGCCCCCTCGGCGCCGGTGCGGGCGTGGTGGCGCAGCAGGAACTCCAGCACCATGGACGGCGGGAACTTCGGCGCCCCGCCGAACCCGCCGCGCTGCGGGTCGTACTCCCGGGTGAGCCCGAGCAGCGCCTGCGCGAGCTCCTCCTCGCCGGGGGTCTGCGCGTCGCCGTAGGAGATCTCCCGCCCGGCCAGGTCCCGGACGATCTTCCCGGCGACCTCGGTCACCTCGTCCCGCCGCTCGTCCCACGCCTGGTGCACGCCCTGGAGCACCTGCCGGAACGACGGCATGCCCTGGCGGGGGGCGGGCGGGAAGTACGTACCGAAGTAGAACGGCTCGGCGTCCGGCGTGAGGAACACGGTCATGGGCCAGCCGCCCTGCCCGGTCGCCGCCTGCACGGCCTCCATGTAGACGGCGTCGACGTCGGGGCGCTCTTCGCGGTCGACCTTGATGTTGACGAAGTGCTCGTTCATGACGGCGGCGGTCACCTCGTCCTGGAAGCTCTCCTTCGCGAGGACGTGGCACCAGTGGCAACTCGAGTAGCCGACACTCAGGTGCACCGGGACACCCCGTCGGCGCGCCTCCTCGAAAGCCCCGTCCGACCAGGGCCACCAGTCGACCGGATTGTCGGCGTGCTGGAGCAGGTACGGGGACGTCTCATGAGCCAGTCGGTTCGGCATGTTTCCATCCTGCCTCACGGCGGCCACCCGGCCGGGGAACGCGTCCCTCGGGCGAGCGGGCAGCTCGCAGGTCACCGGACCGGATCCGTTGATCGTTGCCCCCTCGCGCTGACGCGTCCCACCAAGGACACTCGTAGGCACAGGAGTTGCCGCCGGAGGGGGACATGACATGCGGGACAGTCATCGGGCGGAGGCCGAGCGGCTGTTGGCGCGGGCTGTCGAGGAGGAGGTGCGCCGCTCGGGCGGGCGCACCGACGGGAAGGTACTGCTCGCTCGGGCGCGCGGGGCGCTCGATGTGATGGCGCGGAGCGCGTCCGAGGAGTACGAGGCCTACACGCGCGCTCTGGACGAGGCGGCGGCCGGTCAGCTCACCTTCGGCCAGCGCTACGCCCGGGACGGGGCCGGGACGCCCCTGCTGGTGGCCGGGGTCGCGGCGGTCGCGGCGGTCGTCGCCGACATGGCCCTCGGCACGGACACCGGAACGGCGCTGGGCGCGGGTGTCACGGTCGGTGTCGTGGGCGCCGCGGCCACCGTCGTGAAGGTGGTCGGGTCGCATCTGCCGGCCGCGAGTCGTCGCGCCGGTGCCGTGAGCCAGCCGGGCGGGCCCGAGCAGCTGCGGCTCCAGTGGCTGACGGCGCTGGAGGTGCGGGGCATCCGGCCGTTCCTGGACCAGCAGCGGGTGCTCGCGGCCTCGACCGGGCCGAAGAAGCCGGGGCCGCGGCTGCGGGGTGCGGACAAGAGCGCGGCGGCGCGCGGGCGCAACGTGCTGGACCAGTCCTTCGGGCAGCTCCCCGAACCGGCGGAGCCGTTCGCGGGGCGGCGGCACGAGCTGGCGCAGATCCGGCAGTGGGTGCAGTCGGCCCGGGCGAGCACCGAGACACAGCCGACCGTGATCGTCCTGCACGGCACACCCGGCAGCGGCCGTACGACGCTCGCGGTGCACGCGACGCACGACCTGAAGGACTACTTCCGCGGTGCCTGCGTCGTCGACCTGCGCGCCGACGGGCGGGAAGAGTCCCCACTGCCCACGCGTGACGCCCTGCTGCATCTGCTGAACCGGCTCGGCGCACCCCGCGAGCAGCTGCTGTTCCGCGAGCGTTCCTCCCCGGACCAGCAGGTCAAGCGGCTGAGCGAGCTGTACCACCAGCATCTGACGGGCCTGCCGGTCACGGTCGTCCTCGACGACGCCTCGGACGCGGAGCAGATCCGCGCCCTGCTCCCGGAGCGGTCCGACAGCCTGGTGCTGGTGACCGCTCGGGGCCCGCTGGAGCCGGCGGACCTGCCGGCACGTGTGCACCAGCTGGCGGTGATGCCGCTGGACGCCGCGGGTGCGGAGGAGTTGCTGGGCGCGGCGGCGCAGGACCGTTCCGGGCCGTACGACGCGGAGTCCGCGGACCGGGTGCGGGAGCTGTGCGGCGGGCTGCCGCTGGCGCTGCGCATCGCCGGCTCGTGCCTCGGTCCGCGCTCGCCGCGCGCGCTGGCCACGGACCTCGCGGCGTACGGCCCGGTCGAGCCGGTCGAACGCGCCCTGTGGCTGCGCTACACCGACCAGTCGGAGACCGTGCGGCGGTTGCTGCGCCGGCTGGCCCTGGCCGGGCGGGCCTCGCTGGGCGCCGCCGCGGCAGCCGCGCTGCTGGCCACGGACGAGGCGGAGGCGAAGCGCCATCTGCAGGTCCTGACCCGTGCCGGCCTGATCGACCACGTCCGGGGCGACCGCTACCGGCTGCACGACCTGGTCCGTTCCTTCGCCCGGTCCCGTCTGCTCGACGAGGAGGATCCGGCCGAGCGCACGGCGGCACAGGAGCGGCTGATCGTGAACTACGCCGAGCTGGCCGACTCGGTGCTGCGGATGGTCGACGGCAACATGTCGACCCGCACCAACCGCTTCAGCCCCTACGGCTTCCCCTCCCTCGACGAGGCGCTGCGCTGGCTGGACGACGAGTCGAGCTTCATCACGGCGGCGCTGCGGCACGCCGAGGGTGTGGACCAGGCGGCGGTGCTGAACCTGCTGGGTGCCCTGTGCGACTACTGCCTGCTGCGGGGTGACCTGTACCGCCTGGGCGAGATCAGCGAGCTGGCGCAGGCGGTGGACGAGGGTCTGCTGGTCCGCTCGGTGCAGTGGCGTACGGGTATCGCGGCGCGGCAGCTGGGTGAGCTGGACAAGGCCCGTACGACGCTCGCCTCGGTCGTGGACCTGTACCGGGAGGCGCATCACGACGCCGGTGCGGCCCGCGCGCTGTGCTCCCTGGGCATCACCCTGCACCACCAGGGCAATCTGACGGAGGCGTCGGCGAAGCTCCGCGAGGCCCTGGCGCTGCAGGCTTCCCCCGCGCTGGCCACGGACCGGGCGTGGACGATGCACGCCCTCGCGGCGGTGGAGCGGGACCGGGCCCGGGTGGCGGAGGCGCTGGACCTGCTGACCGAGTCCCTGGTGCTGCACCGCGCGGGCGAGTCCGTGCACGGCCAGGCGTGGGCGCATTTCCAGCTCGGTCAGCTGGGGCTGCGTATGGGTGACGTCCCGCTGGCCGAGGCCGAGCTGCGGGCGGCCCTGGAGCTGTACGGCCGGACCCGTGACGCCCGTGGTGAGGCCTGGGCCCTGACGCAGCTGGCCCGTGCCCTGCTGGTCGCGGGTGACGCGTCCCCGGCGGTGGAGGAGCTGCGCGGGGCGGCCGCCCGGCACCGCGACAACGAGGACGCGCGCGGCGAGGCCTGGTCCCTGTACTACCTGGGCCAGGCCCTGGAGGAGACGGGCCGTCTCGATCAGGCGGTCCGCGAGCTGGAGCGCGCCCGCACGATGTTCTCCCGCATGCGGGACGTCTACGGCCTGGCCTGTGCCCGCCACCACTCGGCCCGCGTCACCCGCGACCTGCGGGCGGCCCAGACGGGGTCCCTGCGCAATTCGGGCTTCGCACGGCAGTTGCTCGTCGACGCCCGGGCCGACTTCCAGCGTATCGGCGTCGCCCACGGCGAGGCCTGGACCTGCCTGGAGCTGGCGGTCGTGGACGCGGGCAACGCCCGCACCCAGCAGGCCCTGGCCCTGTGCGACGAGGCGGTGGAGCTCTTCGTGTCCTACGGCGACCGCCGGGGCGAGGACTGGGCCCGCTTCCTGCGCTGCACCCTCCTCCCGTACGCGGCCGCGGGCGGCATGGAGGTGGGTACGGCGGTGGCCCAGGAGGAACTGGCGCAGCTGTCCCGCGCGAGCCACGAGCTGCGGGACGGGAAGCTGGACGAGTACCTCGACGCGTACCGGCTGCTGCTGGAGCGCGGGGTGACCCTGGAGGCGGGCTGGCAGGCCTGGCGGCTCGGCATGGTGCCGAACCGGCATGCGCGCGAGGTCATGGGCGTGGCCGTGGAGTCGAAGGCGTAGGCCTCGGGGCGCGGGTGGCACAGGGCCCGGCCCGGCACCCGCTCGCGCGGGGCGGGCCCGCCGACGGCGCTCCCCGGGTGTGCCGGGTTCTCGTCGGCGGCGCTCCCCGGGTGCGGGCGAGGCACCCGTCGGCGGCGTCCGGTACCGGCCACCGACGGGTGGTGTCCCCTCGAGTGGGGGGGGGGTCAGCTGTGCTTCTTGCCGCCCTGGCCGGAGGGCTCCGTGTCCGCCGCTTCCGTCCGGGACGGCTCCGCCGGGGACTGCTCCGGCCGCTCGGCCTCCGGGTCCGGGACCTGGGTGAAGTCGACCCGGTTCATGTGCCGGTTCATGGACTTCATCAGGGCCCATACCGCCAGGGCCATCGCCGCGAAGACGATGAAGCCGAGGACGCCGGGGGTGACCTTGTCCTCGTCGACCTCCTTGGCGAAGGAGACGAGGTGCGTCATTGCCAGGCTTGCGCTTGCGCTCATGTCAGGCATTGTCGCGGATGCCCGCAAAGAGGTCGTCCTCGGGGAGGGAGGTATCGACGAGGGCCTTCGCCAGCTCGTACTCCTCCGTCGGCCAGACCTCCTTCTGGATCTCCATCGGGACCTTGAACCAGCCCCCGTCCGGGTCGATCTGCGTGGCGTGGGCGATCAGCGCCTTGTCGCGGATCTCGTAGAAGTCTGCGCACGGGATGTGCGTGGTCAGCGTGCGCTGCTTCATGCCGAACTCCTCCCAGCGCTTGAGCCAGTCCCCGTAGGGGGACTCCAGACCGCGGTCGAGCATCGCCTGGTGCAGGGCCTCGGTGCGCGGGCGGTTGAAGCCCTGGTTGTAGTAGAGCTTCCGCGGCTGGTAGGCAGGGCCATACTCCGCCTCCGGGTACTTCTCGGTGTCCGCCGCCCCCTCGAACGCCACCATCGAGATCTTGTGGGTCATGATGTGGTCGGGGTGCGGGTAGCCGCCGTTCTCGTCGTAGGTGGTGATCACCTGGGGACGGAAGGAGCGGATCTTCCGGACCAGCTCACCGGCCGCGTGGTCGACGTCCTCCAGCGCGAAGCAGCCGTCCGGCAGCGGCGGCAGCGGGTCGCCCTCGGGCAGTCCGGAGTCGACGAAGCCGAGCCACTCCTGCTTGACACCCAGAATCTCCCGGGCCTCGTCCATCTCCTTCTTGCGTACCTCGTGGATGTGCTCCTCGATGTACGCGTCGCCCCGCAGTTTCGGATTGAGGATGGAGCCGCGCTCCCCGCCCGTGCAGGTCACGACCAGCACGTCCACCCCCTCGGACACGTACTTCGCCATGGTCGCCGCGCCCTTGCTCGACTCGTCGTCGGGGTGTGCGTGAACGGCCATCAGTCGCAACTGGTCAGTCAAGACTCAATCCTCAGTAAGTCGGCGCCCTGTGTGCGTCGGCGCAATCAGCGGCTTCTATAGTGACCGAATCGGGGGGCGAATAATTCCGGGACCAGGTCCTGGGGCCCCTTCCGGGACCTTCGTCCCGGCCCTGCCAGGAGGACGATCATGAGTACGGCGAGCACGCGACTGCCCGAGGGCCGATACGGCCGTTCCTCGGACGAGCGCGCCGACCGCACCCTCAAGGTCGTGGGCGCCGTCCTCGCGGTGGCGCTGCTGGGGCTCGTCGGCTGGTTCGGCTACCACTACGTCGCCAAGAACGAGATCAGCGCCGAGGTGATCAGCTTCGAGCCGGGCAAGGAGTCCGTGCAGGTGCATCTGGAGGTCCACAAGGACGCCGGCACCGACGGCTACTGCACCGTGCGCTCGCAGGCCGAGAACGGGGCCGAGGTGGGCCGGGCCGACTTCCGCTTCGGCGGGGACGCCACCCGCATCGACAAGGTCGTCACGCTCCGCACGACCTCCCCGGGGACGACGGCCGAGCTGCTGGGCTGCCACGCAGGCTGACGGCAACAGGCGTCACCTGGAATACGTAGCGCCTGACCTGCATTGACGGGAATCTGGTGGCTTATGTCCTCCCCCTTGGGCCCCTGAATTGTTAGGCTCGTGGTTTCGCCCTTCCGTGAAGGAACATTCTTCTGGGTAGGGCGATGCTTTGTATTCCCAGTACCTACGAGGAGCACCTGTGACCCAGACCAGCGAGAACGTCACCTGGCTGACCCAGGAGGCGTACAACAAGCTCAAGGCTGAGCTTGAGTACCTTACTGGTCCCGCGCGTGCGGAGATCTCGGCGAAGATCGCCGCGGCGCGCGAGGAGGGCGACCTGCGTGAGAACGGCGGGTACCACGCGGCCAAGGAGGAGCAGGGCAAGCAGGAGCTCCGTGTGCGCCAGCTCACCCAGCTCCTCGAGAGCGCCAAGGTCGGAGAGGCGCCCGCGGCGGACGGCGCGGTGGCGCCCGGCATGGTCGTCACGATCGCGTTCGACGGTGACGAGGACGACACGCTGACGTTCCTGCTCGCCTCCCGCGAGTACGCGAGCTCCGACGTCGAGACGTACTCGCCGCAGTCCCCGCTGGGCACCGGCGTGATCGGCCACAAGGTCGGCGAGGACGCCGAGTACGAACTGCCGAACGGCAAGAAGGCCGCGGTGAAGATCCTCAAGGCCGAGCCGTACGAGGGCTGACCCGGCCACCCGAGAGCCCTGACGTGCCCCTGACGCCGCTGCGGCGCCGGGGGCATGGTCATGCCGTCGCCGAGCGGTACTTGCGTACGGCCAGCGTCCGGAACACCACCAGGATCAGGATCGAGTAGATCAGCGAGGCCCATACGGGGTGCTGCATGGGCCAGGCGTCCGACTGGGACTGGCCCGGGTTGGCGAAGAGCACGCGGCAGGCCTGGACCGTGGCACTGAAGGGGTTCCACTCGGCGATGTGGCGCAGCCAGGGGGTCATGTGGCTGGTGTCCACGAAGGCGTTCGAGATGAACGTGACCGGGAAGAGCCAGATCAGGCCGCTGGACGTGGCCGCCTCGGGGGTGCGGACGGACATGCCGATCAGGGCGCCGATCCAGGTGAACGCGTAGCCGAGCAGGAGCAGCAGACCGAAGGCCGCGAGGACCTTGGCGGCGTTGGTGCTGCCGTCCGACCCGACGCGCCAGCCGACCAGCAGGGCGACCACGGCGAGGACGACCAGGGTCAGGGCCGTCTGCACGGAGTCGGCGAGGGTGCGGCCGGTGAGCACCGCGCCGCGTGCCATGGGCAGGGAGCGGAAGCGGTCGATGAGGCCCTTGTGCATGTCGTCGGCGATGCCGGCGCCGGAGCTGGCGGTGGCGAACGTGACGGTCTGCGCGAAGATGCCCGCCATCAGGAAGTTCTTGTAGTCGGTGGCGCTGGTGCTGTTGCCGATCTGCATGGAGCCGCCGAAGACGTAGGTGAACAGCACCACGAACATGATGGGCTGGATCAGCCCGTAGATGATCATCTCGGGGATCCGGGACATGCGGATCAGGTTGCGCCGGGCGACGACCAGCGAGTCCCGGATCGACTGGCTGACCGGGTTCGCGCTGGGCGCGACCCGCACGGCGTCGGTGACGGCGCTCACTGGGCGGCCTCCTTGTCGTTCTCCACGTCCTTGGCCTCGGCCATGTGTCCCGTGAGGGACAGGAAGACGTCGTCGAGGGTCGGGCGGCGCAGGCCGATGTCGTCGATCTCGATGCCCCGGGTGTCCAGTTCGCGGATGACCTCGGCGAGGAGCTTGGCGCCGCCGGTCACGGGCGCGGTGAGCTTGCGCATGTGCTCCTCGACGGTGGTCTCGCCCTTGCCGAAGCCGGCGAGGACCTCGGCGGCGGCCTGGATGTGCTCGCGCTCGTGCACCACGACCTCGACGCGCTCGCCGCCGGTGCGGGCCTTGAGCTGGTCGGAGGTGCCCTGGGCGATGACCTTGCCGTGGTCGACCACCGCGATGTCGTGGGCCAGGTGGTCGGCCTCCTCCAGGTACTGCGTGGTCAGCAGCAGCGTCGTACCGCCGGAGACCAGGTGCTTGATGACCTCCCACAGCTGCTGGCGGTTGCGGGGGTCGAGGCCGGTCGTCGGCTCGTCCATGAACATCACGGGCGGCGAGACGACCAGGGCCGCCGCGAGGTCGAGGCGGCGGCGCATGCCGCCCGAGTAGGTCTTGGTGGGGCGGTCGGCGGCGTCCGCGAGGTGGAACTGCTCCAGCAGCTCGGCCGCGCGCTGCTTCGCCGCCTTCGCCCGCATCTGGTAGAGCCGGGCGACCATCTGGAGGTTCTCCCGGCCGGTCAGGTATTCGTCGACGGCCGCGAACTGGCCGGACAGGCCGATGGAGCGGCGGACCGCGTCGGGCTGCTTGAGCACGTCGATGCCCGCGACGACCGCCCGGCCGCTGTCGGGCCGCAGCAGGGTGGTCAGGCAGCGGACGGTGGTGGTCTTGCCCGCGCCGTTCGGCCCGAGCAGGCCGAGGACCGTGCCCTCGGGCACGTCGAGGTCGACGCCGTCCAAGGCCTTTACGTCACCGAAGGTCTTGACCAGACCTTCGGCGTAGATGGCGCCTGGCATATGAGTCTCCACGTCTTCGGGGATGACCGGACAGACGTCCGGTGAGCGTTCTCACCGACACACCATAACGCGATGTATCGCGTCTCACAATGAGTTTCTCCGCGTTGCGCTCCGTAGACGAAAGGATCTTCGACCGGCTCGGGAGCCGGGTCAGCCGATGACCGTGTAGCCCGCCTCCCGCAGCGCCTGACCCACCTCGGAGCAGTGTGCCGGGCCCTTCGTCTCCAAGTGCAGCTCGACCTCCGCCTCCGTGAGCCCGAGCCGCGGGTCGGTTCGCACATGGCTCACATCGAGGACGTTAGCGTCGACCACTGACAACACACCCAGAAGTGTTGCCAGCGCGCCCGGCCGGTCCGTCAGCCGCAGCCGGACGGCCAGGTAGCGGCCCTGCGCGGCCATGCCGTGCCGCAGCACCCGCTCCATCAGCACCGGGTCGACGTTGCCGCCGGACAGCACCGCGACGACCGGGCCCTCGAATGCGCCGGGCTCGCTCAGCAGCGCCGCGACCGGGCTCGCCCCGGCCGGTTCCACGACCAGCTTGGCCCGCTCCAGGCACAGCAGCAGCGCGGCGGACAGCTCGTCCTCGCTGACCGTGCGCACCTCGTCGACCAGCTCGCCGACGATGCCGAACGGCACGTCGCCCGGCCGCCCGACCTTGATGCCGTCGGCCATCGTCGCCGGGTTCTCGACCGACACCGGCCGGCCCGCCGCCAGCGAGGGCGGGTAGGCCGCCGCGCCCGCCGCCTGCACGCCCACGACCCGCACGTCCGGCCGCAGGGACTTCACCGCCACCGCGATCCCGGCGGCCAGCCCGCCCCCGCCGATGCCGACGAGGATCGTGCGCGCCTCGGGGCACTGCTCCAGGATCTCCAGGCCCACCGTGCCCTGGCCCGCGATGATGTCGGGGTGGTCGAAGGGGTGGATGAACACCGCGCCCGTCTCGGCCGCGTACTCCTGCGCGGCGGCCAGCGTCTCGTCGACCACCTGGCCGTGCAGCCGCACCTCGGCCCCGTAGTCGCCGGTGGCGCTGACCTTGGGCAGCGGGGCGCCCTTCGGCATGAACACGGTGGAGCGCACGCCGAGCAGGGCGGACGCGAGGGCGACGCCCTGCGCGTGGTTGCCGGCGCTCGCGGCGACGACACCCGCGGCGCGCTCCTCGGGCAGCAGACCGGCGATCCGGACATAGGCGCCGCGCAGCTTGAACGAGCCCGTCCGCTGGAGGTTCTCGCACTTGAGGTGGACCGGCGCACCGACCATCTGGGACAGGTGCCTGCTGCCCTCCATCGCGGTCACCCGCGCCACCCCCGAGAGCATCTTCTGCGCTCCGCGCACGTCGTCGAGGGTGACGGGCCGAAAGGAGTCAGCCGTGCTGTAGCTCATGACCTCAGCATCGCAGTTCACAGGCGGGAACGACCGTTGTGACCAACCTACGAGACCCGCTTTGCACAGCGCCGGTACGGCCTGCCTTCCGGCCGCGTACCCTGTCCCCCAATCTGCCAGCCCTCCACGAAGTGAGCCCCCGGCGATGCCCACAACACCTGAAATGTCGATGGACATGACGACCGTCGGTGACACCGGTCTTCTCGACACGCTGCAGCACGAGGTGGCGTTGTTCGCCCGCCGTGCCGAACAGACCCGGCTCGGCGGAGTCGGGCAGGTGCGCAACTCCATGGACCGCGCCGCGTACCTGCTGCTCAACCGCCTCGACAAGGAAGGCCCGATGGGCGTCAAGGCGCTCGCCGCGAGTATGGGGATCGACTCGTCGACGGTCACCCGGCAGGTGGCTCCGCTCGTCGACACCGGCCTGGTCAAGCGCACCTCGCACCCCGAGGACGGGCGCGCGGTGGTGCTGCAGTTGTCCCCGCGCGGGCAGGCCCGCCTGGAGGAAGTGCGCTCCTCCCGGCGCCAGTTGATGGCCGAGCTGACCCACGACTGGGAGCCCGAGGAGCGCGAGGCGTTCTGCGACCTCCTCACGCGCTTCAACACCGCGCTGTCCTCACGGATGGCGGCGCAGGGCGTGCCGGGGCCGGAGGCACAGCCGGCGACCTGAACGCCCGCACGGCGAGGACGCTCCGGTACGACGCGGGATCCCGACGCGACCGTACGCGCGTGGGGCACGGAGGCGGACGCCGACACCGCCGCCCGTTACCCGCTGCCGCGCGGTGACGCACGGAGCCGGCTGCCTCCCACGCCGTCGGCGCCGTACGGCCCCGCACGCGCGCGTGAGACCGGAGCGGCGGAACGCCACCACCACGTCGGCGGGGGCGGACTCACGACCCGCCCGTGACGGCCTGCGGGGGATGCCGCCGCCCGGCGATGCCCGGCCCCGCACGCGCGTGTGGCGCGGCGGCAAGCCGTGCGCGGCTCTTGACCTCGGGGCCGTCCCTGGCCTGATATGAGACCGGGCCCTCGCCGTACGCGGCCGGGCCCGCATCCTCAGGGTCGCCGTCAGGCGGGAGGCGCGGTGCTGGAGCGGCATGCGTCCCGGGCAACCCGTCGCGCCCGGGAGTTCGAGGCGTTCGTCGCGGGCGCGGCCGGGCGGCTGCTGCACGCCGCCACACTGCTCACCGCGGAATCCCCCGACGACAACCCGCGTGCGCGGCGCCTGCTGACGCTGTCGCTGGCCCACACGTACGCGTGCTGGGACCGGCTGCACGGCGAGGATCCGTACGACCGCACCCGCCAGTACCTGGCCGCCCGCTTCGCGCGCGGCGCGTGGCACCAGCACGGCGCACTCGGCCGCTCCCGGCCGCATCCCGCCAGCCCCACGGCCCCGCTGACCCCGCAGGAACGGCTGATCCTGGTGCTCAGACTCCACGAGGGCGTGGCCGAGGAGCAGACGGCGGCCCTGCTCGGCCTGTCCCCGGAGCGCGTACGGGCGATCTGCCACCGGGCCGTGTCGACCCTGCTGCACCGGCCGCGGGGGCCGGCGCCCGCGGTGACGGCCAGGAAGGCGGTGCCGTCATGAGCCCGGCAGGCGAGCGGAGAGCGCCATGAGCGGCAGCGACCGCGAGGCGGCCGTACGGCGGCTCCTGGAGCAGGCGCCGCGGCCCGTGCCCCCTGAGATCCACACGGAGGCGGTGCGCCGCGGCGGCCGCATGCTCCGGCGCAGGGCGCTCGCCCGCCGCCTCATGTGGCTGCTGCTGTGCGCGGCGGCCCTGGCGTTCACGGTGTGGGCGCTGACGGCCCGCCCGTGGGTGGAGCCGCCGTCCGACACGACTCCACCCCTCACCGGCTGGTGACCCCGCGCGGGGGCCTCTCTAGCCGAGCGCCTGCTGAAGGTCCTCCAGCAGGTCCTCGGCGTTCTCGATGCCCACGGACAGGCGCACCAGGTCGCCGGGGACCTCCAGGGCCGAGCCGGCCACGGAGGCGTGCGTCATACGGCCGGGGTGCTCGATCAGCGACTCGACGCCGCCCAGGGACTCGCCCAGCGTGAAGATCCTGGCGCGGTTGCAGACCTCGACGGCCGCTTCCTCGCCGCCCTCGACGCGGAAGGACACCATGCCGCCGAACGACTTCATCTGCTTGGCGGCGACCTCGTGACCGGGGTGCTCGGGCAGGCCCGGGTACAGCACGCTCGTCACGCGCGCGTGCCGGGTGAGCATCTCGGCGACCTTGACGGCGTTCTCGCTGTGCCGGTCCATGCGCACGGAGAGGGTCTTGGTGCCGCGCAGCACCAGCCAGGAGTCGAAGGGCCCGGCGACCGCGCCCATCGCGTTCTGGTGGAAGGCCAGCTCCTCGCCCAGACCGGCGTCACCGGTGATCAGGGCGCCGCCGACGACGTCGGAGTGGCCGCCCATGTACTTGGTCAGCGAGTGCACGACGACGTCCGCGCCCAGCGCCAGCGGCTGCTGGAGGTAGGGCGTGGCGAAGGTGTTGTCGACGACGAGGCGGGCGCCCGCGTCCCGGGCGACCTGGGCGACGGCGGCGATGTCGGTGATGCCGAGGAGCGGATTGGAGGGGGTCTCCACCCAGACGACCTTGGTCTTCGGGGTGAGGGCGGCCCGCACGGCGGCCGGATCGCTCGTGTCGGCGACCGACCACTCCACGCCCCAGCGTGCGACGACCTTGGCGAACAGGCGGAACGTGCCGCCGTACGCGTCGTTCGGGATGACCACGTGGTCGCCGGGGCCGAGCAGCGTACGCAGCAGGCAGTCCTCGGCCGCCAGCCCGGACGCGAACGCGAGACCGCGGCGGCCGCCCTCCAGGGCGGCGAGGTTCTCCTCCAGCGCGGTCCTGGTGGGATTGGCGCTGCGGCTGTACTCGTAGCCGCCGCGCAGCCCGCCGACGCCGTCCTGCTTGTAGGTCGAGACCTGGTAGATCGGCGGGACGACCGCGCCCGTCAAGGGGTCGGCGGTGTTGCCCGCGTGAATCGCGAGCGTCTCGAAGTGCTGACTGGTGTGCCTGTCGCTCATGGGCACCGAGGGTAGTGCGCCGACGCGAAGAGTGCCGGGGGACGAGTCGAAGCGGGGTTTTCCACAGGTTCCGGGGGCAGGTTGGCCAATTGTCGGCACCGTCTGGTTCGCTTGTCGCATGGAGATTCTCTGGGTCCTGATCGCGCTGGTCATGCTGGGCTTCGTGCTGCTCCCCTTCCTGCGGCGCGGGCGCGGCGCGATAGGGCTGGTCTCGGCCGACCACCCGGACGCCGCGGACCCGGCGAACTACGGCTTCGTCCTGGAGGAGGAGCTCGACATCCGCATGCCCGGCCCCGACCAGGACCTGCTGGACGTCCTGGACGTGGTGCAGCGCACGCAGGACTACCGTGCCGCACAGCAGCTCCTGGCGGGCACCGAGACGGAGGGCGAGCGGCGCTGGCAGCGCGTGCAGGCCTTCGCGGGCGCGGCCTCGCTGGAGCTCTCGCGGCGGCCCGGCGGGGCGAGCGAGGCTCCGGGCGGACAGTGGTTGCGCGTGTGGCGGGCCGAGGCGCCCAAGGACGCGGGCGGCGCGGCGGTGCACGCCGAGTTCCTGGTGCAGCAGGCCTGGCGGACGGCGACGCCCGGGACGGAGGAGTTCCGGATCATCATGGAGGAGGCGCGGGCGGCGTGCGGCGAGGCGGCGCTGCTCGCCCCCGGTGACCCGATCCCGTACATCGTCGAGCTGTCCGTGGCCCGCGGCCTCGGCTGCTCCCAGAAGGACTTCGAGCAGATCTGGCTGAAGATCCTGGACCGCGCCCCGGCCCACATGGGGGCGCACCTGGCCGCGCTGCACTTCTGGTGCGAGAAGTGGCACGGCTCCCGTGCGGAGGCCTACTCCTTCGCCGAGGCCGCGGCGGCCCGGGCACCGCAGGGCTCCCTCCTCTCGGCGATGCCGCTCTTCGCGGTGTTCGAGCACCTCCCCGAGGTGACCCTCGTCGCCGGCTTCTGGCAGAGCGAGGTCGTCACGAAGGCGGTGCACGGCGCGCTGCACGCGGTGCACTCGGCCCGCCCCGACGACCCGATGCTGGCGCACGTGCGGCACATGCTGGTGTTCTTCCTGGTCCGCGGCGAGCGCTGGTCGGAGGCCATGAACCAGCTGATACACATCGACGGCCACGTGGGCGCCCTGCCCTGGACCCTGTCCGCCGACCCGGCGGCGGAGTTCGCGGTGTACCGGGCGCTGGCGGTGGCGGGTTACGAGGCGAACGGCGGCAGCCCGGCGAGCCTGCCGCACTGAGGCGCGGCCTCAGGCCTGGGCGGGATGCGCGGCCCGGCCGGCCCGGGCAGACTGCGTGACCACATCGGCGGCATCAGCCCCAAAGTCCTCACCGGGACGCTGCGGCGCCTGGAATTCAACGGCTTGGTGAAGCGGGACGCTCGTAGCGAGGCGCCGCCCCGCGTCGAGTACGAACTCGCCGACCCGGGCCGGACGTTGCTCGGGCCGGTTGGATGTGACGACACGTCCGCTCGGCGCGGGGAGGCGGGATGGTGCAACTGATCAGCATTCACCACGCCAGGTGAGACTCTTCAGCTCCACTCCCGTCGGAAAGGAGAGCTTGTACTCGCCGGGTCCCGGGTTGTAGTGCAGGCACCTGTCCCAGGTGCGGCCCTCGAAGACCCAGGTGGCCTGGATGTGATCGGAACCGGGGCTGGGAAAGCCGTTGTTCATGATGAAGCCCACCCTCAGCGACCCGGACCAGTTGCCTTCCGTCTTCAGGATCGTCGGACCGTGGTAGCCGGAGGAACTCCAGGCGCAGACATTTCCCGTGGGGCAGTCCGGAGGACTGGGCTCGGCGGAAGCGCTCGGCGCGATGGTCATGACGCCGAGGACGGCGGCAGAGGCAGCAAGGGCTGCGGAACTCCGCTTGAACATGTTGGTCTCCCAGAGATACGACGCAGGAACAGGGTCCGACTCCAGGCGCAGTGGCGGACAGGGGCCCTCGGAGTCAGCGCCTCGAATGTAGGCCGCACCAGAGACTTCGCGTCCCTGACAGATGTCTGGGTGCGGCATTCGCGGGTGACGCTGATCGGGGGCTCGTCGGTGGGCAGGCCGAGGTGCTCGTGCAAGCCGGGGCGCGGAACACTTCTCTGGGTGCTCGTTGGACGTGCTCACGATGCGCTGGTTCCGAACGCCTGTTTTGCGCGCGTGTCGGCCTGGGTGGAGCCGGCGGAAGGGACCGGGGACGCAGGTCACCGTCGGATCGTCGCCCGGCGCACTCGGGCCCGCCCGACGATCGGGGTCTGCTTCCGGATCCGGCCTCGGTTGGTCACGGGACGCCCGCGGCGGAACAATGGGACTCCCGCGCCGTGTGAGGTGGTGGCGATGCCCGCTTGGCATCTGCGTGACTATCACGACGACGATCTCGACCAGGCCATCGAGATCTGGGACCAGAGCCGCCGGGCCGACGAGGACCGGGTGTTCGCGATCTCCGAGGTCATGACGGCGGCCAAGGCCGGACAGACGGCCGTCGTCGCAGTGGTCGGCGACGAACTCGTCGGCGTGGCCATCGCGCAGGCACAGGGCAAGCGGGCGTGGATCCTCCTGGTGGCGCTCGCATCCCGCTGGCGCGAGCGGGGGGTCGGGAGTGCTCTCCTCGCCGATCTCGAACGGCGGCTGCGGGCACTGGACGTGAGTCACATCAGCGCGCTGCTGCCCGCCGGCGCCGCGGGGACGAAGGCTTTGGAGAACTCCGGTTACCTGTTCCGCGACGATCTCACCTACTACGAGAAGGTCGAATCCCCTGGAGCCGCCAACACGGAGGTCCTCGCGGCACTGGGCGGCCGCATGCTGCCCGACGGTCTGTGGAACGCCATGGCCGGCAGGGAGGGGGAGAAGCAGGTC
Source organism: Streptomyces sp. NPDC057424 (assembly GCF_042803315.1). Classification (NCBI taxonomy): domain Bacteria; kingdom Bacillati; phylum Actinomycetota; class Actinomycetes; order Kitasatosporales; family Streptomycetaceae; genus Streptomyces; species Streptomyces sp. NPDC057424. Next base: position 6,977 of record NZ_JBHVCP010000035.1, on the reverse strand, counting down.
GTCGACCGCCGTGTCGTGCTCCCGTTGGCCGAGCCGTCACTGGCGGACCGGTACGGCGTCACCCCGCCCAAGGCGATCATCCTGTTCGGCCCGCCGGGTACGGGGAAGACCAGTTTCGCCAAAGCGGTCGCCTCGCGGCTCGGCTGGCCGTTCGTGGAACTCTTCCCCTCCCGGCTCGCGGCCGACACGAGCGAGGGCCTGGCCGCGGCCCTGCGGGAGACCTTCGCGGACCTGGCAGAACTCGACTCGGTGCTGCTCTTCATCGACGAAGTCGAGGAGATCGCCGGCGCGCGCTCCGGGAAGGCCGTCGATCCCGGTCACGGAGTGACCAATGAGCTGCTCAAACTCATCCCCGTCTTCCGCGAGCACGACGCGCGGCTGCTGGTCTGTGCCACCAACTCGATCCGCTCTCTCGACGCGGCGTTCCTGCGGCCGGGCCGGTTCGACTACGTCATCCCCATAGGCCCACCGGACGCCTCCGCGCGCGCGGCGATCTGGACCCGCTATCTCACGACCTCCGCCGCGTCGGTGGACATCGACCAGCTCGTCCAGGCCAGCGACCTGTTCACTCCGGCCGACATCGAGTTCGCGGCCCGCAAGGGGGCACAGGCGGCGTTCGAGCGCGAAGTCACCCTTCGCCAGGGTCGACCGGCGGCGACCGAGGACTACATGACAGCCATCGCCGACACCCGGCCGACGCTCACCGCACAGGCGATCGAAGAGTTCGCGGAAGACATAGACAAGTACAGCCGGCTCTGAGAAGCCCACGCGCTGTCCGCCTCACCAGCACGCCGACGGCATCGACGAAGTGCTTCACCTGAATGCGGTTGGTGGCGTTTGCGGCCCCGCGGTCACCGGCCACACCCATCTCGCGCCCCGTGCCGGACGGCTCGCACCATGGCAATAGGGTGCTCCCGTGACTGCCCCCTTGAGTTCCATGAAATCCCGCGCCGCGCTCCGGATATCGGCGCGCTTCTCCGCGGAGTTGTTGCTGGTGCTGGCCATGCTCACGGTGGCTCTGTGGCTTCTGGGGCGCATGTGGCCGATCGTGTGGCCGCTCGTGGTCGGGCTGCTGCTGACCACGCTGACCTGGCCGGTGGCCCGGTTCCTGCGCCGGCGCGGGTGGCCGCCCGCGCTGGCCGCGTCGGTCGTGACCGTGTCGTTCCTGGTGATCGCCGCGGGTGTGGTGGCGCTGATCGCCGTGCCGGTGGCGTCCCAGGCGGGGGAGCTGACCGACGGAGTCGTGGAGGGGATCCAGCGGCTGCGCGAGTGGGCCTCCGGGCCGCCGCTGAACATCGGCGACGCGCAGATCAACCAGGCCTTCGACAGCGCGGTCTCCCGCGCCCAGGAGGGTGTCGGCAGCATGGTGGGCGCTGTCGTCACGGGGGTGAGCACCGTGGTGAACGGCGTCGTCACCGCCGTCCTCGCGCTCTTCCTGATGTTCTTCTTCCTCAAGGACGGCCCGCGGTTCCTGCCGTGGCTGTCCCGTCAGCTGCCCGGCCGGCTCGCCACCGACATCCCGGCCGTGTTCGACCGCAGCTGGGCCACCCTGGGCTCCTTCGTGCGGTCCCAGGCGGCGGTCGGTCTGCTCGACGCCGTCCTGATCGGCCTGGGCCTGTGGATCCTGGGCGTCCCGCTGGTGCTCCCGCTGGCGGTGCTGACCTTCGTCTCGGCGTTCGTGCCGATCATCGGCGCCCTGTTCGCCGGCTTCGTCGCGGTACTGATCGCGCTCGTCTCCAACGGCCTGACGGACGCGCTGCTCGTGCTGGCCATCATCGTCGTGGTGCAGCAGCTCGAGGGCAACGTCTTCCAGCCCATGATCCAGAGCCGCGGGCTCGGCCTGCACGCGGCCGTGGTGCTGCTCGCGGTGACCCTGGGCGGCAGCCTGGCCGGCATCGTGGGCAGCCTGCTCGCCGTGCCCGTCGCCGCGCTGATCGCGGTGGTCTGGAACTACGTGCGCGAGCAGCTCGTCGATCCCGCGGGTGAGTCGGCGACCGATGAACCGGCGGCCGATGAACCGGGGACCGGCGAACCGGGCCCAGGAGCCGCCGCCACCTCGTAGCGGTCCCGTCGTAGCGGTCCGTCGTAGCGGGGCCGCAGGGGCATCCGGCCCGACGCTCGAACGGCCCCGCCCGGGTCGCGGGGGCTCTCCTCGCTTGCGAGTCTGCAGGCGAGAGGAGAGCCGCCCATGATTCCTGTCGCCGCGTCACCCGTGCGTCTGGAGGCGTCCGTCGATCCCCGCCTGTCCCGGTGGATGTGGCTGGTGAAATGGCTACTCGCCATCCCTCACTACATCGTGCTGGTGTTCCTGTGGATCGCGTTCGTCGTCGTGACCGTGATCGCCTTCTTCGCCATCCTGTTCACCGCCCGCTACCCACGGCCCCTCTTCGACTTCAGCGTCGGCGTGCTGCGCTGGAACTGGCGGGTCAGCTACTACGCGCACACCGCGCTCGGCACCGACCGGTACCCGCCGTTCACCCTCGCCGACGTGCCCGACTACCCGGCGCGCTTCGACGTCGCCTATCCCGAGCGGCTGTCCCGCGGGCTGGTCCTGGTGAAGTGGTGGCTGCTGGCGATCCCGCAGTACATCGTCGTCGCGATGTTCACCGGCGGCGGCTGGGGCGGTGAGGACGGCTGGCGGAACGGCGGGCTGATGCCCTTCCTCTCCCTGGTCGCCGTGGTCATCCTGCTCTTCACCGCCCGCTACCCGCGGCATCTCTTCGACTTCCTGATCGGCCTCGCCCGCTGGGCGGCCCGGGTGGCGGCCTACGCCGCGCTGCTGACCGACCAGTACCCGCCGTTCCGGCTCGACATGGGCGGGCAGGAGCCCCAGCCCGCGGCACCACCGGCGTCACCACCGGCATCCCCGCTGACCAAGACCTGACCCGGCTGAAGGGCCCAGGACGGGCCGGACGCCGGGCCGGACGCCGGGCCGGGCCGGACGCCGGGCCGAGGCTCCTAGCCCAGCCTCTCCCCCAGGAACTCCTCCCAGGTCCGCTTCCCCGCCTCCGCCCCGTCCAGCGTCAGGTTCGCCCCCGCCCGGTACGCCCGCCCCGCCTTCCCGGGGATGCGCACCGGCAGCGCAGGACGGCGCCTGCCGGTCAGGCGGAGGTATGGGCGGGCCAGGGCGGCGAGGTCGTAGAGGTGCGGCCCGGTCAGGTCCGGGACCAGGCCGGACGGGGCGCCGAGGGTCAGTTCCGCGAGGCGGGCGGCGACCTCACGCGGATCCACCGGCTGGAGCCGCAGCCCCCCGGGGACCGGGAGGACCGGCAGTTTCGCCATCTTCTCGACCAGGGTCAGCGCGAGGTCGTGGAACTGGGCCGCGCGCAGGGTCGTCCACGGGATGCCCGAGCCGGCGACGGCCCGCTCCGACTCCAGCTTCGTGCGCATCCAGGCCAGCGGCACCCGGTCCGCGCCGATGACCGAGATGTGGACCAGGTGCCGTACGCCGGCCCGGGACGCCGCGCGTGCCAGGGCGCGGGTCGCCTCGTCGTCGCCCTTGGGGCCGCCCGCCAGGTGCAGCACGGTCCGGGTGCCGTCGACGGCGGCCTCGACCCCCTCGCCCTTCAGCAGGTCGCCGGTGACGTACTCGACGCCGTCGGCGGCGGGGCGGGCGTGCCGGGTGAGGATCCGCACGTCGTGGCCGGAGGCGCGCAGCAGCGGGACCACGTGGGTGCCGAGGGTGCCCGTGCCGCCGGTGACCAGGATCGGTGTTGTCATGACTGCTCCCCAGCTCTTCATCGTGTGGTCGCCTTCGCCGGTATGACGGGCTGCGGCGCGACGATGTGACGAGCGGGGGTGCGGGAGTTTCAGCCGCCGCTGCCGTAGGGCCTCGTGATGATCTCCAGGCGGTGGCCGTCGGGGTCGTCGAAGTAGGCTCCGCGGCCGCCGTCGTTGTGGTTGATCTCGCCGGGGCGGCTGTGGAACGGGTCCGCCCAGTACGTCAGGCCGGCCTCCTGGATGCGGCCGAAGATCTCGTCGAACTCGTCCTCCGAGACGAGGAAGGCGTAGTGCTGCGGCGTGATGTCGCCGGGAATGTCCATGAAGTCGAGCGTCACGCCGTTGGGGATCTCGACCGGGAGGAACGGGCCGTAGGGCGGACTCACGTCGAGCCCCAGGAGATCGGCCAGGAACCGGGCCGAGGCGCGCTTGTCGTGGGCGACGACGATGGTGTGGTTCAGCTGCACGGTCATGGTGGGCCTCCCCTGACGTACCTGGCGAACCCCTTGGTGCACTCCCCCATGTGTACCCCGCCTGGACCCCGTCGTGCATCACGAACGCCCTGAGGGGCCCCGGCGCACGGCCGGGGCCCCTCAGGGCCGCTGCACAGAGGCCCGGTGTCAGATCGTCGCCGTGTCGATCACGAACCGGTAGCGCACGTCGCTGGCCTGGACCCGCTCGTACGCCTCGTTGATCTGGTCACCGCGGATCAGCTCGATCTCGGCGCCGAGGCCGTGCTCGGCGCAGAAGTCCAGCATCTCCTGGGTCTCCGCGATGCCGCCGATCATGGAACCGGCGAGGGTCTTGCCGCCGCCGATCACCGAGAAGAGGTTGAGGGAGATCGGTTCCTCGGGGGCGCCGACGTTCGCCAGCGTGCCCTCGGGCTTCAGCAGCGACAGGTAGGCGTTGAAGTCCAGCGGAGCGGACACCGTGGACACGATCAGGTCGAACGTGCCGGCCAGCTCCTCGAAGGTCTTCGGGTCGCTGGTGGCGTAGTAGTGGTCCGCGCCCAGCCGCAGGCCGTCCTCCTGCTTGCGCAGGGACTGCGACAGCACGGTCACCTCGGCGCCGAGCGCGTGGGCGATCTTCACGCCCATGTGGCCGAGGCCGCCCAGGCCGACGATCGCGACCTTCTGGCCGGGGCCGGCGCCGAAGCGCCGCAGCGGGGAGTAGAGGGTGATGCCGGCGCACAGCAGCGGCGCGGCGACATCGAGCGACAGGCCGTCGGGGATGCGGACGACGAAGTTCTCGTCGACGACGACGTTCTGCGCGTAGCCGCCGTGGGTGGGCTCGCCGTCCTTGCCGATGCCGTTGTACGTCGGGACGTTGCCCTTCACGCAGTACTGCTCCCGGCCGGCCCTGCAGTTCTCGCACTCGCGGCAGGAGTCGACCATGCAGCCGACTCCCACACGGTCGCCGACCGCGAACCTCGTGACGCCCGAGCCGACCGCGGAGACGACACCGGCTATCTCGTGGCCGGGGACCATCGGGAAGATCGCCTCGCCCCAGCCCTCCTGGACCTGGTGGATGTCCGAGTGGCAGATGCCGGCGAACTTGATGTCGATCAGGACGTCGAACTCGCCGACCTCGCGGCGCTCGACGGTGGTGCGCTCCAGCGGAGCCTTGGGAGCGGGAGCGGCGTACGCAGCAACAGTGGTCATGCCGGGGGTTCTCCTAGCGGGGTTGTGTGCCCGGCTGCCTTCTGGATCTTCTGACCGGGCACGATCACCAGCGTGCCCGATCCGCCGGTGCTCACCCAGACCACGGTTTTGCGTACGCACACGGTGCGTACCACTGGCGGGGTCAGGCTCGTGTGCGTACGACCGTGAATACTGGAGGCATGGACGAACAGCCCGAACCCGCACAGACGGCCGGTGGCGGCCTGGACCGGCGCGCCGAGCTCAGCGAGTTCCTGCGCACCCGGCGGGCCCGGCTGAAGCCGCAGGACGTGGGTCTGCCCGATTTCGGGCGGCGCCGGGTGCCCGGGCTGCGCCGCGAGGAGCTCGCGCAGCTGGCCGGGGTGTCCGTGGCGTACTACACGCGGCTGGAGCAGGGCAACGGCCACAACGTCTCCGCGGAGGTGCTGGACGCCATCGCGCGCGCCCTGCGGCTGAGCGACGCCGAGCACGCGCACCTGACGCATCTGGCGAAGCCGAAGCAGCACAAGAAGAAGCCGGTGGCGCGCAACCAGCAGGTGCGGCCGGCGCTGCGGCATCTGCTGGACTCGATCGACAGCGTCCCCGCGTACGTCGTCGGGCGCCGCTCCGACGTCCTGGCCTGGAACCGGATGGCCGCGGCCCTCTTCGGCGACTGGGCGGAACTGCCGGCGCCGGAGCGGAACTGGGCGCGGCTGGTGTTCCTGCGGCCCGAGTACCGCGAGCTGTTCGTGGAGTGGGACCAGAAGGCCAAGGACATGGTCGGCTATCTGCGCATGGACGCGGGCTGCCACCCGGACGACCCGCAGCTGTCCGCCCTGGTGGGCGAGCTGTCCGTGAAGAGCGAGGAGTTCCGCCGCCTCTGGGCCGCCCACGACGTCAAGGAGAAGAGCTACGGCGTCAAGCGCATGCGCCACCCCCTGGTCGGCGACCTGACCCTGTCCTTCGAGACGTTCCGCCTGGTCGACGACGGCGAGCAGTCCCTGATCACGTTCCACGCGGAACCGGACACCCCGTCGGCCGAGGCTCTGCGCCTGCTGGCGAGCTGGGGGGCGGACGCGACCCGCTCGGGCACCAGGACTTCGACCCCGTCGGAGTGAGAGCCGCCGGCGCCTCGGACGCCCCCGGGCCGGTGATCACCACTGTCACTGCGGCAGTCCTGCGAGAACCCTGCTGACGCGGCGGGCCCGCCGGACCAGCGTCTGGAAGCCCTGCACCATGACGCGGTCGCTGCTCTGCTCACCGCCCGAGCCGTCGTCCTGGGCGTCGAAGCGGAAGCGCGGCCGCTCGGAGCTGCTCCCGGCCGGTGCCACGGCCTTGGTGACGGTCATGTCCGTGCCCAGTCCGTACAGCGACTGGAGGACCTTGTCCTCGCCCTGCCCATGCCGGCGTACACGGACGTGACGACGATGACCAGCGCGATACCCAGCGCGAGTCCGGAGGCGACGAGGAGGGCCGCCTTTCTGCGGCGGCGCAACTCGCGCCTCAGACAGGTGAAGAACATGGCCGCAAGCTGGGGACGGTCGGTGATGAGGACTTGAGCCGCGCATAAGAGATGGATGAGAAGAGACCGAAAGGCCGCCGCCCACCCCTCGTCCGGGG